>NZ_JAGHWR010000025.1:0-99948 GCF_017746155.1 Xanthomonas sp. D-36-1 | reverse complement strand
CTGCCGGCGATGGGGAGCGTGCGTCTGTGAACCGGGAAATTCCCGCGGAAAGCGCCAGAAATGGCGAAATTCCGAAGTTCCAAAAGCCACTCTTCGGAACGACGCCACCTTCCGCCCTGTCAGGTCTCGTTGTTCAGACCTTCCCTAAACGACCCTGCAACCTGGCCTAACATTCCTCAGCCTGTTGTCGACTTTTCTGCCGGAATGGGTGACACCGTAAGTTTCGGTGCGACAAATGTAATCAGGGACTGGGCTGGGACTAACGATCAGGTGGACAAATGTTCTACCAGCTACAGCGTTGGTGAAGTGGCCGGAGTAGCCAATTCAATAGTGTTGGGTGGCGCCGCCGGTTGGCGCTCTGCTGGAAAAAAAGCAGGAACAGAGTTCTCGCACTGGATACCAAATAGAGTTGGTGGTCCGCGATCTCTTTGGAACGGGAATTATGTGTCAACGCGTGTGCATGCGCTCTCTGATCCATATCGCTACAGGTTTATGCCAAGGATTTGGAAAGCAGAAAATCCGATGCCCAGCAGGGCGACACAGCAATGGATGAGACTGCCTGACGTTTACAAAGGGCTGCTTTCAGGTGCGGCATATGGTTCCGCAAGTGAAAGCTTAGGCGACGAATAAATTAGTAGGAATTTATGAACTCTTTTTTTGATAGAATTTTTAAAACTAAAATAAAAAATCCAAATATTTCACGGATTGACCGTTTAGTTCTTGATTCGATAGGAGGGGAGTTACCTATCCCTGAAAGAGAGCTATGGAATTTGCAAATTTCTAAAATAAATAAAGTGCAACGACTGCCGCACGGCGTGGAAGTCAATTTTTACCGGATGTCCAAAGGAAAGCCAACTTTTGATGCTGCAATTGCTTTCAAAAATAAAACGGAAGAACTTATGGTTGCGAGCCTGGTTATTAAATCTTGCAATCAAGAGCTGACCGCCAAGGTGTGGTGTGTCAGAGGATTTATTTTCTCAATTGAGTACGAGGCTGCTCCTGCATTTCTTGATGAGAATTTAGGTTCCGGCCAAGGGGTGGACGATGTCAGGATAACCCTTCACGCTGATCTGAGCGCGTCGATAAATTAATGTCCACGGTCTCCGAATAAAAAATCTCAGATGCGTTGGATTACGAATTAACGTGGAGCAGCAAGTGACGGCGCTAATTTTGCTCCTTAGTTCGATTCAATTGATCTTGAGTAGCAACGCCGCCTGAAGTACAAAAACTGCAGGACGCCATTACGTCTATCCCTGGTATTACCGATGCAGCGGTGGACAACATGGATCTTTCTGAGGTCACGGAAAGCGACTTCAGTCTTCTTCCGTATGCCGACCTGCCGCTCGGCGCGTTGAAGCGCACAAAGGGAGGCTTGGCCAACGAGCTTGCCATCTCCGTCAACTTTGGTATCACGCGCGATCCGAAAGGCCTCAAGGCACTCGAGTTCCTTTCCTGGTGGGTACGCGATTCGGCGCGAGCGGGCGAGCCGATGCAGATCAGGAGCGTTGCGCTTCCACCCATCGGCGATCAGTTTGGTACGTCACTTCGGTTTTGCATCGATTATTTTTACGCTGATTCTGAGCAGGATATCGGCAAGCTACTGTCCAAGGTAGGGAAGTTGGCCGTTGAGCTCAACAGCGCGAAGGGCTTATATCCCCAGGTCGTTGCATCCTGATAATGCATTCACGCCAAACCTGCCGCCGCGGATGCCTCGCGCAGCTGCTGACGCAGCGGGCAAGCGGGATTGCCGAGCGTCACCGCACAGACAGGGCTGCCTGTTACCGGCCTTGCCCTGATCTCAAGCTAAGCTGAAGACGTTCGCTTTTCCGGTCCCCGTGTCGTACGCCACCAATGCCTCCTGGAAGGCATCAGCGCTGCTAACGAGGTCACCGTCACTGCTCCAGATGGCAGACCGACCCGCTCCTATGAAGGTATCGGCAGGGCCTACACAGTTCGCCATCAAGACAGTCATGGAATGTGTTTTTGCAATGGTCGGATAATGACTGTAGGCCGATGTCACGCCTCTTTCCGACTTGGCCACGCTTGCCAGATACACGCCAGCACCTGACGCTGCAGCTTGTTCTGCATGGTTTGCCTGCAGTGACTCGTAGCAAATGGCAGGCGCCAGCAGCTGATCAGCGTGTCTGAGAACAAGCTGCTCGGTACCGGCGGTGAAGAACGGTAACTCGTCAGGGTGTAACTGCTGCTTGGAGTAGCTTGTGCGCTCCAGCCCCGGTTGGAAGCAGAGCATGCTGATTTCGGTACCTTTTGCCCCCTTCGTGGGCGCGCCAACGGCGATGAGCATGCCGTGCCGGTCACTTGCCAGCTGAAATTGATCAAAGCGCTGATCAGCCAGCTGCACCGCCAGCACCTGCGCCAATCCGGGTTCGTAACCAGTGAGGGAAAGCTCGGGAAAGACCAGCACATCCGCACCCTTGCTCGCCGCCAGGCGAATGACATCGAGGTGCTTACTGATGTTCTCTTCGACTTGGCCAGGCGTCGAAAGGATTTGCGCAGCTGTCAGCTTCATTGCCTGTCTCGTGTCCGTGCATCGGAATTGAGCGTAGCGGATTCCGAAAGGCAGGTAACCAGAGTGCGCTTGAAGGCCAGCATATGCTGCTCAAACGCTCGCACTTTCGAAAGCGAGACGTCTTGCCAGGACGCCTATCTTCAGCGGGTCAGGAGGATAGGTTGACCGGCTGGTTACCGATCTTCTCCAGCGTGACTGGTTATAAATCAGGGTGCGCCGCACCGAAACAGGCACTCAGTTGTTGAGCACCGAGGTTGTCCACACCTGGTCGTAGTCGGCATTGTGTGCCTTGGTGAATCCGTTGGCATCGCTGCGTCCATCGTCGACTTTTTGGCCATCCTTGTAGATCACGTAATGGCGCCCGCCGGCAGCCTGGTCGCCGTGGTAATGCAGCTGCATCCGGTGCACCAGCCTGCTCTCTTCCGCTGCTGGCGTCGCCGGCTGCTGTTTGTGCGCCGTCCTCTGCAGGAACGCGGCGCATCGGGCCTAGGCTTGCGATTACTTCTTTCGGTACACCCCGCCGAAGGAAACGTTCATTCCGCCGCATTCCAGGTTGTCGTCGACCACCAGCAGGTCGCGCAGCAATTGCAGGCGCACCTTGCACGTGTTCTCGTTGACCTCGACGCGGTTGCCTTCTGGATAGCCGCGCGCGGTGACCGAGCCCGTGTGCGGGCCGCCCGGCGTCTGTTCCGGCTCGGGAAAGGCGCTGGGCCAGTACGCATCGCCGTTGACGGTGATGCTGCCGTCTGCGTTGGGGGGCAACTGCAGCGTGTTGTCGCCGTCGTGCCAGTGACCGTTCCACGCCTGTGGTGTGGGCGCGGCCGCGCTTGGCTGCATCCGCAGGTTGGACTGTGCAACCCAACCAGCACTGCCGCCTCCCTTGTTGGGGTAGAGCACGCAGACATATGCATTGCGACGCTGCGCCGTCAGGACAGTATCGTTCTTGAACACATAGGCGCGTCCCTGGCATGCGGCCTCGCCTCTTTTCCGGACAGCCATCGGTCTCCTTGAGCAGATACATGCGCGGCGGGATGACCTTCCCGAGTGAGAACGCCACCGGCGCGCTGGTGAACAACATTGCGGCAAGTGGGATCGTTGGTGGCAGGCGCTGCGTGGACCAGCGGTGAAATGCCTAACAAGGCAAGCATCCAAGCCTTGTGCATGGCAATGACTCCAAATGGGGGGCGGTAGTGTGCGGCAAGACGACCGCCCTTTCAGCAGGACCGTGTCACCACACGCCATGCGCACCACAGCCGCGCTTGTTTGATTTTCGTCAATTCCACCGACACATGAAATTCGCAGTGGGGGTGTTTGACTGCATGGGTCAAGAATCGTTGCGGAGTCGCGCATGAGTGCAGTCACGGGTGGCAGGGTCGGTCGGGCAGCGTGCCGGCAAGCGTCAATACGGCAAGGTTCGGTACGTAGGGATGGTGGTGCGGCGTGCGGTGAGCAAAGGCTCGCAAGACTGCCACGTGGTACGCGTCCGCTGGCTTCCCACGTGACGGTGCGCATGCGCGCCGTTGCCTGTTGAGGGGGCGCCATGCGCATCTGTGTTCTCAATGAAGCACTGAAGGACGCAACCGGGCTGGAGCAGCGCTGCGTGGCGGTGCGTGAGGCTGGCTGCGATTACGTGGTGATGGCGGCACCCTTCGAGCGCGATGCCGAAGGCCGTCTGATCGAGCCCGCGGCCGGCGCCCAGACGCAGGCGCAGCGCCTGCAAGAGGTCGTGCAGGCGGCGCACCGCGCGGGCGTGAAGCTGTTGATCGATGTGCGCCTGGACGAAGTAGGCGGCGCCAGCGCGGTGGTGCGCGATAACCCGCAGTGGTTCCGCGCGCGCAGCACCGCGGTCCCGGATCCGCGTCAGCCGCGTGCTACGCCGGAAGTGGCCGAAGCACGCTTTGCCTATGCACAAGAAGGCGCGGCGCTGGTGGAGTGGTGGAGTGCGCGCCTGTTGGAGTGGGTGAGCCAGGGCGTTGGTGGCTTTCGTCTGTTGCAGCCGCACCAGGTACCAGTACAGCGCTGGCGCGAGTTGATCGCGCGCGTGCACGCGCAGGCGCCGGAGGTGGTGTTTGCGGCATGGACGCCGGGCCTGGGGCTGGACGCATTGCAGCAGCTGGCCGGTGCCGGGTTCGATGCGGCGTTTTCCTCGCTCGTCTGGTGGGATGGTCGCGGCAGCTGGTTCTTCGACGAAGACAGCGCGCTGCGCGCGTTGGCCGCGCAGGTCGTTGCGGTGCTGGATGCGCCCGATGACAAGCGCGCCGCGGCGCCCGAGCAGCACTGGCAACTGGCGCTGGCATTGGGCGGGTCATGGCTGTTGGACGATGCGCACCTGGCAACGTTGCCATCGTCGATCCGCGCCACCGACGGCCTGCCAACCAGCAACGCAGGCATGCGGTTGCGCCCGCTGCTGCGCGAGGCGACCGGGCTCACCGCGGTGGCGATCGAGCCGCTGGGCGGCTTGCCCTCCCTGTTATTGATCAATGGCGACACCCAGCACGTGGTGCCGGTGCCGGCCTCAGACCTGTTGCGGCTGCTCGGCGATGCCGAGGCCTTGGTGGCCGAAGATGGCCGCACGTTGTCCGGGGCCACGCTGGAGGCGCTGGAGCCTGGCGAGGTGCGCGTGTATCGCAGCGTGCCGGCGCGCCATGTGCTGGCAGTGCCGCGCATGCGCCCGCGCGCGCAGACGGCCGGTACCTGGCCGCGCGTGTGCATCGAGTCGGTGACGCCGTCGGTGGATAACGGCCGTTTCCCGGTCAAGCGCACGGTGGGCGACCGCATTTGCGTGGAGGCCGACGCGTTCTGCGATGGGCATGACCGCATCGCGGTGGCGGTGCTGTGGCGTCCGGCCGACGCCAAGGCCTGGGCCAGTGCGCCAATGCGTGCGTTGGGCAACGACCGCTGGCGCGCCGAGTTCCCGTTGGAACGTATCGGCACCTACGAATTTCGCGTGGAAGCCTGGCGCGACGTCTTCGCCACCTTGCATGCGGATCTGGAAAAAAAACGGGCTGCCAATACGGTGTTGCCGGTGGATGTGCAGGAGGCGGTTGCGGCAGTGCAGGCCGCACAGGCGCGCAGCGACGGTGCGCTGGCCGAGCGCCTGCAGGCAGTGCTGACCCGCATCGGCGCGCAGAGCGAACCCTTGCAGCAGCTGGCCATCGTGCTGGAGCCGGACACCGCGCAAGCGATGGCGCTGGCCGACGATAAGCCGTTCCGCTCGGAATATCCGGTCACCTTCCGGGTCGAATCCGAGCGCCGCGCGGCGCATTTCGCCAGTTGGTACGAACTGTTTCCGCGCTCGCAAAGCGGCGATGCGAGCCGGCATGGCACATTCGACGACGTCATCAAGCGCTTGCCGCACATCCGCGCGATGAATTTCGACGTGCTGTACATGCCGCCAATCCATCCGATCGGCCTGAACAACCGCAAGGGCCGCAATAACTCGGTCACGGCGGTGGAAGGCGAGCCCGGCAGCCCGTATGCGATCGGCGCGACCGATGGTGGGCATACCGAAGTCCATGCCGAACTCGGTGGGTTGGAAGGCTTTCGCCGGCTGATCCAGGCCGCGCGCGCGCAGGGTCTGGAAGTGGCGCTGGATTTTGCCATCCAATGCGCCCCGGACCACCCCTGGTTGAAGGAGCACAAGGATTGGTTCACCTGGCGCGCGGATGGCTCGATCCCGTACGCAGAGAACCCGCCCAAGAAGTACCAGGACATCGTCAACGTCGATTTCTATGCCAGCGGCGCGGTGCCGGACCTGTGGAATACGCTGCGCGACGCGGTGCTGTTCTGGGTCAACGAAGGCGTCACGCTGTTCCGTGTCGACAATCCGCACACCAAGCCGTTCCCGTTCTGGGAGTGGTTGATTGCCGATGTGCGCGGCCGGCGCCCGGATGTGGTGTTCCTTTCGGAAGCCTTTACCCGGCCGAAGATGATGTACCGCCTGGCCAAGTGCGGCTTCTCGCAGTCCTACACCTATTTCACCTGGCGCAACCACAAGCACGAGCTGCAGGCGTACGTGGAAGAGTTGAACGATGGCGTGCCGCGCGAGTGCTTTCGCCCGCATTTCTTCGTCAATACGCCCGACATCAACCCGCTGTTCCTGCAGACCAGCGGGCGCAACGGACATCTGATCCGCGCCGCGCTGGCGACCACGCTGTCGGGTTTATGGGGCATGTACCAGGGCTTCGAGCTCTGCGAAGCCACACCGCTGGCGCCTGGCAAGGAAGAGTATCTGGACTCGGAAAAATTCCAGCTGCGCGCCTGGCCCGAACGCGCGCCCGGCGACATCGTCGAGGAGATCACCCGCTTCAACCAACTGCGTCGCATGCATCCGGAACTGCAATCGCACCTGGGCACGCGCTTCTATCAGGCGCATAACGACCAGGTGCTGTACTACGGCAAGTTTCTGGATGGCGGCTACCTGTCGCGCAGCCGCAGCATGGTGCTGGTGGCGATCAACCTGGACCCGCATGCCGGGCAGGACGCCGATATCGAAATCCCGTTGTGGGAACTGGGCCTGCCAGATCACGCCAGCGTTGCCGTGGACGACCTGTGGGACGGGCATCGCTTCGCGTGGCATGGCAAATACCAACACATCCGTCTAGAGGCAACGCGACCGTTCGCGTTATGGCGCATCCGCGCAGGAGAGGTCGCATGAATGCAGTGGCATCGTTACAAGCCGACGCAGAGCAGTCGGCCGTGGTTGCCGACCAGCGCTGGTACAAGGACGCGATCATCTACCAGGTGCACGTCAAGTCGTTCTTCGACTCCAACGACGATGGCATCGGCGATTTTCCGGGGCTGATCTCCAAGCTGGATTACATCGCCGAACTCGGCGTGGACACCATCTGGTTGCTGCCGTTCTATCCCAGCCCGCGCCGCGATGACGGCTACGACATCGCCGAGTACATGGCGGTGCATCCGGATTACGGCAGCATCGAAGACTTCGAGCAATTGGTGGCGCAGGCGCATGCGCGCGGTATCCGCATCGTCACCGAGCTGGTGATCAACCACACCTCCGATCAGCATCCCTGGTTTCAGCGCGCACGCAACGCGCCGGCCGGCTCGCCGGAGCGCGACTTCTACGTGTGGTCGGACACCGACCAGGAATACGAAGGCACGCGCATCATCTTCTGCGATACCGAGAAATCCAACTGGACCTGGGATCCGGTGGCCGGGCAATACTTCTGGCACCGCTTCTACTCGCACCAGCCGGACCTGAATTTCGATAACCCGGCGGTGCTGGAAGCGGTGCTGGAGGTGATGCGTTTCTGGCTGGATCGCGGTGTGGATGGCCTGCGCCTGGACGCGGTGCCGTACCTGATCGAGCGCGCCGGCACCTCTAACGAAAACCTGCCCGAAACCCACGCCATCCTGCGCAAGATCCGTGCCACCCTGGATGCCGAATACCCGGACCGCATGCTGCTGGCAGAAGCCAACATGTGGCCGGAAGACACCCAGCAATACTTCGGCCAGAACGCCGACGAATGCCACATGGCGTTCCACTTCCCGCTGATGCCGCGCATGTACATGGCGATCGCGCGCGAAGACCGCTTCCCCATCACCGACATCATGCGCCAGACCCCGGAGATTCCGGAGAGCTGCCAGTGGGCGATCTTCCTGCGCAACCACGACGAGTTGACGCTGGAAATGGTCACCGATTCGGAGCGCGATTATCTGTGGCAGACCTACGCGGCCGATCGCCGGGCGCGTATCAACCTGGGCATCCGCCGCCGCCTGGCGCCGCTGCTGGAGCGCGACCGTCGCCGCATCGAACTGATGACTTCGTTGCTGCTGACCATGCCCGGCACGCCGGTGCTGTACTACGGCGACGAAATCGGCATGGGCGACAACATCCATCTGGGCGACCGCGACGGCGTGCGCACGCCGATGCAGTGGTCGATCGATCGCAACGGCGGTTTCTCGCGCGCCGACCCGGCGCAGCTGGTGCTGCCGCCGGTGATGGACCCGCTGTACGGTTTCCAGGCGGTGAATGTGGAAGCGCAGATCCGCGACCAGCATTCGCTGCTGACCTGGACCCGCCGCGTGCTCAGCGTGCGCAAGCGCTACCAGGCCTTCGGCCGCGGCAGCTTGCGCTTCCTGTACCCGGGCAACCGACGCATGCTCGCCTACTTGCGCTGCTATCAGGATGAAACCGTGTTGTGCGTGGCCAACCTCTCGCACACGTTGCAGGCGGTGGAGCTGGATCTGTCCGAGTTCGAAGGTCGCGTGCCGGTGGACATCATCGGCGGCGGCAGCTTCCCGCCGATCGGCCGGTTGACCTATCTGCTCACGGTGCCGCCGTTCGGTTTCTATGCCTTCCAATTGGTCAGCGAAGGCACGTTGCCGGATTGGCATGTCCCCAGCCCGGTGCCGCTGCCGGATTACCGCACGCTGGTGCTGCGCAGCGATGCCGACGAAAGCGCTGCACTGCTGCCGCATCTGCCCACCCTGGAAGACGAAATCCTGCCGGCGTGGCTGTCGGCACGGCGTTGGTTCTCGGCCAAGGACCAGGCGCTGCGCAGCGTGCGCATCGCGCGCCGTACGCCGCTGCCAGGCGATGAGCCGATGACCCTGCTGGAACTGGAGGTAGAGCTGGAAGACGGCCGCCACGAGCGCTACATGCTGCCGGTGGGCATCGTGTGGGAGCGCGAGCAGCCGAGCACGCTGGCCGAGCAGCTGGCGCTGGCGCGCGTGCGCCAAGGCCGCGAGGTCGGCTATCTCACCGACGCGTTTGCGCTCAAGCCCATGGTGCGCGGTGTGATCGATGCGCTGGGCAGCCATGCAGCGCTGGACTTCTGCGATGGCGACGATGCCTCCCAACAGGGGCAGGTCTGCTTCGAAGCCACCCCGGCACTGGCAACGCTGGACATCCCGCAAGATCCGGAAATCCGCTGGTTGTCGGCCGAACAGAGCAACAGCTCGCTGGTGGTCGCCGACAAGGCCGTGTTCAAGCTGCTGCGGCATGTGGCCGTGGGCGCCAACCCGGAGATCGAGATCGGCCGCCGCCTGACCGAGATGGGCTATGCCAATGCCGCGCCACTGCTGGGCAGCGTCAGCCGGATCGACGGGCAGGGCACCGTCACCACCATCGCGTTGTTGCAGGGCTTCATCCGCAACCAGGGCGATGCCTGGCGCTGGACGTTGGACCATCTGGCGCGCAGCTTCGACGAATACGCCACTGCGCAGACCGACGAAGCGCGCGCCGAAGCGGTCGCCGGCTACGACGCCTTCGCCGCCGTGGTGGGCAAACGGTTGGCCGAATTGCACGAAGCGCTGTCACGCGGCACCGACGATGCCGACTTCGCGCCGCAACGCATCGACCTGCCCACCGCCAACGATGTGGTGGCCGGCGTGGGGCGCCAGGTCGAAGAGATGTGGGAGACCGTCAACGCACGCCTGGCCGGCATCGAAGACAGTGCCGAGCGCGAAGCGCTGGAGGCGGTGCTGGCCGAGCGCCCGCAGCTGGACGCCTTGCTCGCCAGGGCGCCGAGCGTGCTGGCCGATTCCTTGCTCACGCGCGTGCACGGCGATTTTCACCTGGGCCAGATCCTGGTGGCCTTCGACGATGTGGTGCTGATCGACTTCGAGGGCGAGCCGGCCAAGCCGCTGGCCGAACGCCGCGCCAAGGCCAGCCCGCTGCGCGATGTTGCCGGCTTCCTGCGCTCGCTCGATTACGCCAGCGAAGTGTCGGCACGTGGCGAGGAAGGCACCGTCGCCCGCGCGGGTGTTGGTGTGGACACCCATCTGGACCAATTCCTGGTGCAATTCCGCCGCCGCTCCACACAGGCCTTCCTGGACGCTTACCATGCCGTGCTCGACGCCAGCGCCCATCCGTGGATTGCGCCGGCGGCGTTCAATGCAGCCACCTTGTTGTTCCTGGTGGAGAAGGCTTGCTACGAAGTGCGCTATGAAGCGGCCAATCGCCCAGGGTGGCTGATGGTGCCGATCGAAGGCTTGCGACGCATCCTGCAACGCGCACGTGCCGGTGCAGGAGACACATGATGAGTGGAGTAATGACAGCAGTGAGCAATCGATGGGATCCCGGCGCGGTACGCGCCCTGGCAGAGGCGCGCCATGGCGACGCGTTCGCGGTATTGGGCGCACACCCGTCCGACAACGGGCGCTTGTTGCGCACCTATCTACCCGGCGCCGACCGGGTCAGCGCGGTGCTCGACGATGGGCAGGTGGTGGCGCTGGACGCCGGCCCGGAACCGGGCCTGTTCGCCGGCGAGTTGCCGGCGCACGGTGGGTATCGCTTGCGCATCGGCTGGCCCGGTGGCGAGCAGGAGACCGCCGACCCGTACGCGTTCGGCCCGCAGCTCAGCGACTTCGACCTGCACCTGATCAGCGAGGGCCACCATCTGCAGCTGGCCGACGCGCTGGGTGCCAACGTGGTCGAGGTGGAGGGCGTACGCGGCACGCGCTTTGCCGTCTGGGCACCGAATGCCTCGCGCGTGGCGGTGGTGGGCGACTTCAACAGCTGGGACGCGCGCCGTCATCCGATGCGGCTGCGGCATCAGTCCGGCGTGTGGGAACTGTTCGTGCCCGACGTCGGCCCCGGCGCGCATTACAAGTACCAGCTGCGTGGTCCGCACGGGCACGAGTTGCCGGCCAAGGCCGACCCGGTGGCGCGCCGCGCGGAGCTTGCGCCGGGCACTGCGTCCATCGTGGCCGATCCCACGCCGCATCAGTGGAGCGACGACGGCTGGATGGCCACGCGTGCGCGTCGCCAGGCCCACGACGCGCCGATGAGCATCTACGAGATCCACGCCGGCTCCTGGTTGCGCGAAGCAGGGGTTGATCTGGATTGGGATGGGCTGGCCGATCGCCTGATTCCGTACGTGGCCGATATGGGCTTCACCCATGTCGAGTTGATGCCGGTAAGCGAGCATCCGTTCGGCGGCTCGTGGGGCTATCAACCGCTGGGGTTGTTCGCGCCCACCGCGCGCTTCGGCACGCCCGATGGTTTCGCGCGCTTTGTCGATCGTTGCCATCGCGAAGGCATCGGCGTGATCGTCGACTGGGTGCCGGCGCACTTTCCCACCGATGCGCACGGGCTGGCGCATTTCGACGGCACCGCGCTGTACGAGCATGCCGACCCGCGCGAAGGCTTCCATCGCGACTGGAACACGCTGATCTACAACCACGGCCGCCGTGAGGTGTCCGGGTTCCTGATCGCCAGTGCGATGGAATTTGTGCAGCGGTATCACGTCGACGGCCTGCGCGTGGATGCGGTGGCCTCGATGCTGTACCGCGATTACAGCCGCAACGCCGGCGAGTGGATACCCAACATCCACGGCGGGCGCGAGAACTACGAGACCATCGCGTTCCTGCGCCGGCTCAACGAGGTGGTGCGCGAGCACACGCCGGGTGCGGTGATGATTGCCGAGGAATCCACTGCGTTTCCCGGTGTCACCGCCGACGTGGCGCACGGCGGCCTGGGCTTCCACTACAAGTGGAACATGGGCTGGATGCACGACACCCTGCATTACGCCGGGCTGGATCCGATCTATCGCCGCTACCACCACGGTGAACTGACTTTCAGCATGGTCTATGCGTATTCGGAGCGCTTCGTGCTGCCGATCTCGCACGACGAAGTGGTGCACGGCAAGGGTTCGTTGCTGGGCCGCATGCCGGGCGACGATTGGCAACGCTTCGCCAACCTGCGCGCGTACCTGGGTTTCATGTTCACCCACCCGGGGCGCAAGTTGCTGTTCATGGGTTGCGAATTCGGCCAGCCGACCGAGTGGAATCACGACGCCGGGCTGCCATGGCATTTGCTCGACGACCCCCGCCATCGTGGGGTGCAGACGCTGGTGCGCGATTTGAACCGGCTGTATGTCCAATACCCGGCGCTCCACGTGCACGACGACGATCCGTCCGGCTTCGCCTGGGTGGTGGGCGACGATGCCGGCAACAGCGTGGTGGCGTTCCTGCGCAAGGGCAAACGCGGCGACGCACCGGTGCTGGTGGTGATCAACTTCACCCCGGTCGTGCAACACGGCTATCGCATCGGTGTGCCACAAGGCGGCCAGTGGCGCGAGGTGTTCAATAGCGACGCCGGCATCTACGGCGGTGCGAATCTGGGCAATGGCGGCAGCGTCACCGCCGAGCCGCAATCCATGCACGGGCACGCGCAATCGCTGCCGCTGGTGTTGCCACCGCTGGGCGCCATCGTGCTGACGCCGTATGGCTGATGCCCCCTGCGCTCCCCACCGGACTACTGGCCCGGTGGGAAGCGGCAGCTGCGTCATGCATCCCGCTGTCGTTGACAGGTGGGTCATGCACTGGCATCGCTTGCATTCATGCACTCCGACTAGACGGTGATGGCATTGATCTCTCCAGGCCGGGATCTGGCAGCAGATCATCCAGCAGCAGGTCATCTTGATGATCATGCGCAAACGCGGTGATGGCGAGACGGGCACCGGCACGCAGATCGGCGTGATCTCCGATACGCACGGCCTGCTTCGGCCCGAAGCGCTTGCCGCGCTCGAGGGCTGTACGCAGATCATCCATGCCGGCGATGTTGGCAAGCCGCAGGTGCTTGAGGCACTGCGGGCACTGGCACCGCTGCATGCCATCGCAGGCAATATCGACGACAAGCCGTGGGCCACCGGCTTACCGCAGACGCTGGATCTGCAGATCGATGGCGTGCGCATCCATGTGCTGCACGATCTGAAGACGCTGGCACCGCAGGTGCAGGCCGACGTCGTCATCAGCGGCCATTCGCACAAGCCGCTGGTGCACATGCACGATGGGGTGCTGTATCTCAATCCGGGCAGCGCCGGGCCGCGTCGTTTCAGTCTGCCGATCAGCGTGGCCACGCTATGGCTGGGCGATGGCGCGCCACGCGCGCAAGTGCGGCCACTAGCCCTGGGCTGAGTTCGCTGACTCGGCATGCACACCGGCGGGGCCATGCTCGTGGACCACGTTGTTGCAAGGAATTCCCATGAATACACGTCGCCAATTCCTTTCCGCCGCCGCCGGCACTGCGGCGTTGGCCGCTGCGCCGTTGATGGCGCAATCGTCGGCGCCCGGCAGCGTGATGCCCACGCGCGGGAAAACCGACGCGGGCGCATTGCCGACCAATCCGCTCGTCAAGGGCGGACGCTACAGGCCTCGCAGTCGCCTCGGCTTCGGTGGCGTGGCCATCGGTAATGGCTTTGCGCCTGCCACCGACGCACAGAGCGAGCAGACGCTGGCAGCGGTGTGGGAATCGGGGGTGCGGTATTTCGATACCTCGCCTTGGTACGGGCTGGGCCTGTCGGAGCGCCGCACCGGACATCATTTGCACAACCATCCGGCCGACGATTACGTGTTGTCGACCAAGGTCGGGCGCTTGCTCAGCGCGACCGACACGCCACCCAAGACGATGTGGCAGCAACCGTCGCCGTTCGACTATCGCTACGACTACAGCGCGTCCGGTGTGCGGCGCTCGATCGAAGACAGTCTGCAGCGTCTGGGTGTGTCGCAGATCGACATCGCATATATCCACGATCTCTCGCCAGAGAACGAAAAAGACCTGGGCATGCCGTGGGAGCAGCGGTTCGCCGAGGCGGTGAAGGGCGCGATGCCGGAGCTGACCAAGATGCGCAAGGAGGGCTTGATCAAGGCCTGGGGCTTTGGCGTCAATCGTCCCGAGCCGGCCTTGCGCGCAATCGAAGAAGCCGACCCCGACATCTTCCTGCTCGCCTGCCAGTACTCGCTGCTCGACCATGCGCAGGCCTTGCATGACACCTTTCCGAAGATCGCAAAGCACGGCGCCTCGGTTGTGGTCGGTGCGCCGCTGTTGGCTGGCTATCTGGCCGGGCGCGAGCGTTATCTCTACGACGGCACCATTCCGCCATGGGCGCCTGCCAAGCGGCAGAAGGCGTTGGCCATCTGCGACCGGCACGGTGTGGATCTGCGCACCGTCGCGCTGCAATTTGCTGCGGCCCCGCAGGTGGTGTCGGCCGTGATTCCCGGTGCGCGCACGGCCGAGCAGGCACGGGCCAATGCGACCTCGATGCGGGTGACGATTCCGTCGGCGGTCTGGGAAGCGCTCAAGCGCGAGGGCGTGATCGAGGCAGATGCGCCGGTGCCCGCTGCGCGTTGAGGGCCGGGCCGCGCGTAGCGCATGGTGTTTGCGCTGCGTGGCAATCAAAACGTCCCGCGTTGAATGAACGGCGCTTGTTGATACAACAGGCGCTCGCCACCACGTGGATCCAGTTCCAGCCGGCTTGGCGTATCGAACACCAGCGTTTCGCGCCGTTTCAAGGAATACCGCTGCCAGTGCGGCGCCCCACGACGATTGGGGTCGCCATGCCGCGCAAACGCAAGCAGCGCTTCGCTCATCTGCTCGGCCATGCGCTGCGCATCGGCACCATCGCCGGTACGCGAACCCGGCTGGCGCACGTTGTCGAACACCAGCGGAATATCCAAGGTGTGGAAGGCGCCGAACTTGCCGCCATCCAGCGGCGAACCCCAGTCCAGTTGATAGACCCAGGTGGGCGCGCCCTGACGGGCACGCGCTTCGGCTTCTTCGACGGCGCCGCGCCACGAGCGGCCGGCGGTGGTGGCTGCGAAGAACACCTGCGACGGCGTGTACTGCGGATAGAGGCGCCGATATTCGGCAATGATCACCTGCGGCAACAGGTCCACATATTGCTGCGCCTCCAGCCTGGCCGGCAACTCGTCCCAACTCAGCGCGAAGTTCTTCGCATCGTTGCCGAGAAAGCCGCGTGTTTCATCGCGCGTATTGCCGATCACCATCGGAAGACGTGCCGACTGCACCGGCGCTGTTGGCCAGAACGGATGCACCGGCACGTTGCGCGCATCCAGCACCGGGCCGAAATACAGCGCGTTGCTTTCCACCCGCGATGGGTCGCGCACTTGCGCGGCAGCCAGCAGTTGGGCCACCGGCAGCGTGCGCATGCGCGCGATCTCGCCTGACGAAATCTTCAACGCGTCCAGCAGCAGCTGCGCGCGCTGGGTGGCCGCACGCGGCCCGGCCACGGTGACCTGTTGCCCGCTCATGGTCCAGGCGCGATGAAATAGCCCACGCGCGGCCGGCATCGCCATCAGCGTGGCGATCTTGGCGCCACCGCCGGATTGCCCAAACACCGTGACGTTGCCGGCGTCGCCACCGAATTCGGCCGCGTGCTGGCGCACCCATTGCAGCGCCTGGACCAGGTCCAGCTGCCCGGCATTGCCGGAGTCGGCAAAAGCGGCATCGCCCAACTGCGCCAACGACAGATAGCCAAACAGATTGAGCCGGTGATTGACGGTGACCACCACCACATCGCCGCGCTTGCACAGGCGCACGCCATCGTAGAGCGGGTCGCTGCCGGAGCCAGTGGTGTAGCCGCCGCCGTGGATATAGAACAACACCGGCCGCTTGCCGCCATCGCGCAGGCCGGGTGTCCACACATTGAGGAACAGGCAGTCCTCACTGGTGGGCTCGCTGGCCTTGGGCTGTGGCGCCGCTGCACCGAAACCGCTGGCATCGCGCACGTGGTGCCACGGCGTTTCCTGCAGCGGTGCCTGGAAGCGCCGTGGGCCGGTGTCGCCGCCATACGGGATGCCCTTGAACACGCAGACGCCCTGGTCGCGGTAGCCGCGCAGTGCGCCGCTCCGCACGCGTGCCAGCGGCGCGCCATCGTCGCGTGGCGGCGGAAGTACGGCCGCGGCAGCGAAGCCGGGGAGCGTTGCGGCGGCAGTGGCGAACAGGCCACCACGCAGCAGCGTGCGTCGGTGTGCGTCCGGCGTGGGCCGGGCCGTCATCGCGCCACCTCCTTCGCAGGTGCAGGTATCGGTGCGGGGTTGGATGCCGGCGTCTGCGGCTTGACGACATGCGCGATCCAGGCCTGCGCCAGCTGCGGCCATGCGGCCACGGTGAGGCCGGTGCCACGGGCAGTGCCGAAGCCATGGCCACCTTGCGGAAACACATGTAGTTCGCTCGGCACCCCGGCGCGCAGCAGCGCATCGTGCATCAGCAGGCTATTGCGCACCGAGACCACGGCGTCGTCCTGCGCATGCAGCAAAAAGGTGGGCGGCGTGCGTGCGTCCACGTGCAGCTGCGGCGAATAGGCCTGTACCTGCGCCTGGCTCGGGGCGCTGCCGAGCAGGCGTTCGCGTGAACCTTTGTGCGCGTTGGCGCTGTCCATGTCGATCACCGGGTAGATCAGCAGCTGGAAGTCCGGTCGTGCGCTCAGTGCATCGGCCGCGTCGATGGACGAATACGCCTGCGCGGCGTAACGCGTCCCCAGGCTGGCGGCCACATGGCCGCCGGCCGAAAAGCCCATCACGCCCACGCGCTGCGCATCGATGCCATAGCGCGCCGCGTTGGCGCGGATCAGCCGCAAGGCACGTTGCGCATCGGCCAGCGGCACGTCGGCGCCGTTCGGGTGGCCTTCGCCCGGCAGCCGGTAGCGCAGCACGAACAGGGTGATGCCGGCGGCGTCGACAAAGCCGGGCACCAGCGCGCTGCCCTCGTTGTCCAGCACGATGCGTTGGTAGCCGCCGCCAGGCGTGACCAGCAGGGCGGTGCCATTGGGCTGTTTGGGCCGGTAGACCACCAGATACGGCGTACTGACCTGCTGGATGTAGCGATCCGGCTGCGCCGGCTCGCTGCTGCGCTCGACGATGCGCTGCGGTTGCGGCAACGCCGTATCCCCCGGTGCCAGGCGCGTTGGCCACAGCGCGATCCGGCTGGCTTGTTCGGCGGCAGTGTCGGCGCTCGGTCGCTCGGCCGCCGGCGCCGGGCCGGCCAGCAACGCGCCCAGCACTAGGACCGCCAGGCCATGCCGCGTGGCGCGCGAAAGCGCGGTCAAAGCACGCGTTTGGCGTGTCTGTTCCATTCACCCCTCCCAGGGCCACTTCGTCACCGCGACCACAATTGCCGCAGTGCACATTGCCAATGACACCGGTTTACCATATACAGCACACCGTGCCGCTGTCGATTGGCAGTGCAACAAAACACCTATCGGGGAGACACCCTTGAGCAACGACGCCGCCACTCCGCCATCGTCCACACCCGCGCTGTCCGCCATCGCCCAGCGCTTTGTGGAAGCACGCCGTGCAGGGGCATCGCTGCCTGACTTTCCCGGGCAAATCCCCGACGATCTGGTCACCGCCTACCAGGTGCAGGACATCGCCATCAGCCAGTGGCACGACCACGTCGCCGGCTGGAAGGTGGGGTATATCGCCGCCGAGCGCCGCGACGCGTCCGGCGACGAGCGTCTGCTCGGCCCGATCTTCTCCCGGAAGGTCTGGAATGCTACCGGTGGAACAACCGAGTTCCCGATCTTTGTCGGCGGCTTCGGCGCAGTGGAAGCCGAATATGTCCTGATGCTCGGCGCCGACGCCCCGGCCGAGCAGACCCACTTCACGCCGGAGCAGGCGGCAGAGCTGCCGGCCACGTTGTTCATCGGGGTGGAGATCGCCAGCAGCCCGCTGGCCACCATCAACCAGTTAGGCCCGCGGGTGGTGATTTCGGACTTCGGCAACAACAACGGCCTGATTCTGGGCCCGGAAGTGACCGATTGGCTGGCGCGCGACGAGGCTGCGCTCACTGCCCAGACGCTGATCGACGAAAAGGTGGTCGGCACCGGCGGGGCCACCACGCTGCCGGGCGGGCTGCGCGCGGCCTACGCATTCGCGCTCAGCCGTTCGGCACAGCGCGGGCGTCCGCTCAAGCGCGGTGATCTGATTGCCACCGGCAATGCCACCGGTATCCACGACATCGAAGTGGGGCAACGTGCCCTGATTCGCTTCGCCGGCATCGGCGATATTTCCTGTACGGCCGTGTCCGCCAGTTGACGGCGGTCCCCGTGACCAGACGCTTGGGAGGGCGCCAATGATCACACGCCACATTTTCTTGGTGCCGGGCTCGGCGCCGCTGCCGCCGCCCCCTGGTTGGGGGCCGGCGCCACCACGCCGATTCCCGGCGGGCAGCTGCTTACCGCCACCGATGTACACGTCGGCGACTACCCCACCGTGGAAGCGGTGCGCTGGTTCGGCAAGCAACTGGAAGAACGCACCAATGGCCGGCTCAAGCTGCGCCAGTACCACTCCGGCCAGCTGGGCCGCGAATCGGAGGCGATCGACATGGCGCGCTTCGGCGCCATCGACATCACCCGTGTGTATTCGGGCGCGTTGAACAACACCTTCCCGCTCACGCAAGCGCTGTGCCTGCCGTACGTGTTCGACTCGGTACCGCATCTGCGTCGCGCCATCGACGGGCATGTCGGCGACAGCGTGCTGCGCAGCTTCGAGCAGCGCGATCTGGTCGGTCTTGCCATCTACGATTCGGGCGCGCGCTGCTTCTACAACACCAAGCATCCGCTGCATCGCCCGGAAGATCTCAAGGGCCTGAAATTGCGGGTGGCTTCGTCGGACATCTTCCTCAAGTTGATGCGCATGCTGGGCGCCAACCCCACGCCCATGTCGCTGGGCGAGACGTTTTCGGCGATGGAAACGCACATGATCGACGGTGCGGAAAACAACATGCGCAGCTTCCAGTCCAGCCGGCATTTCGAAGCCGCGCATTACTGGTCGCAGAGCGAGCATTCCTACGCGCCGGACATCCTGGTGATGTCGCGCAGGAGTTTTCAATCGCTGAGCGCGGCCGACCGTGGCCTGGTGGTGGAACTGGCGCGCGCCTCGGTGCCGGTGATGCGCAACTTGTGGGATGCCTCCGAGACGGTGGCGCGCAAGCAGGTGATCGACTACGGCGTGAAGCTCAACCAGGTCGACATGCCGGCATTCCGCGCTGCCGCTGCGCCGCTGTTGGCCGAATACCGCAAGCAGCCGGAGATCGAAACCCTGTACCGCCGCATCCGCGATTTCGCATAGAGGTGACCCGATGACCGAACCCGAGACTATTGCCGTCCCGGTCGCGCCGTTGCAGCGCGCGCTGGACCGCGTTTCCGATATCGCCGTGGGCGTGGCCTCATTGGCGCTGCTCGGCCTGGTGGTCGTGCAGGGCTGGCAGGTGTTCACCCGCTACGTGCTCAACGACTCGCCCAGCTGGACCGAACCGGTGACCTTGTTGCTGCTGAGCACCGCACTGAGCCTGGGCGCGGCGGCCGGTGTGCATACCAACCGCCACTTCGGCTTTTACCTGCTGGGCGAACACGTGCCGCCGCTGGTGCGCAAACTCTTTGAAGTGATCCGCCCGCTGATGATCATGTCCATTGGCGCGGTGCTTGCGTGGTGGAGCGCGGCGCTGCTGCTCGATGGCCTGGATATCAAGATGGCCGGCGCGCAGATGCCGCAGAGCATCAACTACCTGCCGCTGTCGATCGGCGGTGCGCTGATGGTGCTGTTTGCCGTGTTCAAGTTGTGGCGTGTGCTGCGCCCGGTCCATGTCGGAGGAGTGCGCTGATGGGCATCGCCATGTTGTTGGGCACCTTCGTGGTGCTGCTGCTGATCGGCGTGCCGGTGGCCTACGCCCTGGGCGCGGCGGCGCTGGCCACGCTGCTGTATCTGGACCTGCCCACGGTGGTGCTGGTGCAGCAGATTTCCGCCGGCAGCGGCTCGGCGTCGTTGATTGCGATTCCGCTGTTTATCTTCGCCGGCGAGTTGATGCTGCGCGGTGGCATTTCCGAACGCTTGATCGCCTTGGCGTCCTCGTTGGTCGGGCGTGTCCGCGGTGGCCTGGGCCAGGTCAGCGTGCTGTCGTCGCTGTTCTTCGGCGGCGTCTCCGGCTCGGCGATTGCCGATGTCTCGGCGGTCGGCGGCACCATGATTCCGCAGATGATCAAGCGCGGTTACGACCGCGATTACGCGGTCAACGTGAGCATGACCGCTGCGCTGGTGGCCTTGCTGGTGCCGCCTTCGCATAACCTGATCCTGTTCTCGGCCGCGGCCGGTGGCGGCTTGTCGATTGCCGATCTGTTCGCGGCCGGCATCTTCCCCGCGTTGTTGATGACCGCTGCGATGATGGTGACCGGCTATGCAGTGGCGCGTCATCGCGGCTACGGCACCGAAGCCTTTCCCGGTTGGCGTGCGGTGGCCTTGCGCCTGATCGGCGCGCTGCCCGGCCTGGGGCTGGTCGGCTTGATCTTCATCGGGATTCGCGCCGGCATCTTCACCGCAGTGGAAAGCGCCGCCATTGCCGTGGTGTACGCCTTGATCGTCACCGCGTTGTTGTATCGCCAATTGCGTTGGGCCGAGTTCTTCGCTGCGGTGACGCATGCGGCGCGCACCACCGGCGTGATCCTGTTCGTGATCGCCACCGCTGCGGTGTTCGGCTGGTTGCTGGCCTATCTGCAGGTCCCTGCAGCGGCGGTGAAGTTCCTGCAGGCCATTGCCGACAGCAAGAACACGGTGCTGCTGATGATCGTGGTGATGCTGCTGTTGCTGGGCATGTTCATGGACCTGGCGCCGAAGATCCTGATCTGCACGCCGATTTTCCTGCCGGTGGTCAAGGCCTATGGCATCGACCCGATCCACTTCGGCCTGGTGATGGTGCTGGCCGGCGGTATCGGTTTGATCACGCCGCCGATCGGCTCGGTGCTGTTCATCGGCACCTCCATCGGGCAGATCACCATTGCCCAAAGCATGCGCACCATCTGGCCGTTCTGGTTGGCAGCGCTGTGCGTGCTGTTGATCGTGGCGTTTTTCCCCGAGTTGTCGCTGTGGCTGCCGCGCGCCCTGCGCGCCTGAGCCGGGGTAACTGCGTGATGGCATGACTGGCAGACGGGCGATCGGTACGGCTTCTTCGCATCGTATCGATCGCCTGCCATCCAGATGCAAGCGCGCCAGACATCGTTACCGGTGGCGGGGTTCTACCGCATCTGGTTAACCGGTGGCATTGCCCGCCATCGTGGTAAAGCCCGGCATCCGGGACTAGGAGAGAGCATGCGTGTGCGTCCCATTTCATCCCGGTGGCGTTGGCTGATGGCCGGCGGCTTGCTGTTGTGCGCCGGCCTGAGCGCTGCGGCGGACTGGAAGCGCGGTATCGAACACCAGCGCATCGCCGACCAGGGCGATGGCAGCTTTCTCAATCCGGTGCTGGCCGGCGACCATCCCGATCCGTCGGTGCTCAAGGATGGCGATGATTACTACCTCACGCTGTCCTCGTTCGATGCGTACCCGGGTCTGCCGATCTGGCACTCGCGCGATCTGGTCAACTGGCAGCCGCTGGGCCACGCCATCACCCAGAACGTCGGTGCGATCTGGGCGCCTGACCTGATCAAGCACGGCAAGCGCTACTACATCTATTTCCCCGCGCGGCATGGCGATCAGGGCGAGCGCAGCAATTTCGTGGTGTGGGCCGACCACATCAAGGGCCCATGGAGCGCGCCGATCGATATCGGCCTGGGCAAATACATCGACCCCGGCCATGCGGTGGGCGAAGACGGCAAGCGCTACCTGTTCCTGAGCGGCGGCGATTACGTGCAGCTGTCCGATGACGGCTTGCAGGTGGTCGGCACGCCCAGGCACGTCTACGACGGCTGGAAATATCCGGAAAGCTGGGACGTGGAAGGCTACGCCCAGGGAAGGCCCCAAGATCACCCGCCACAACGGCTGGTACTACATGACGACCGCGGTGGGCGGCACCGCCGGCCCGCCGACCGGGCACATGGTGATCACCGCGCGTTCGCGTTCGATCCACGGTCCGTGGCAGAACGCGCCCAACAACCCGATCACCCGCACCAGGAGCGCGGATGAGCCATGGTGGTCGCGTGGCCACGCCACCCTGGTGGAAGGCACCGACGGCCGCTGGTGGATGCTCTACCACGGCTATGAACACGGCTACTGGACGCTGGGCCGGCAGGCCTTGCTCGACCCGATCGAATGGACCCCGGACGGTTGGTTCGTCGCCAAGGGCGGCGATCTGGGCACCCCGCTGAAGAAACCCAGCGGGCAGGCGCTGCAGCACGGGATGGCGTTGTCGGACGATTTCCGTGCCGCCACGCTGGGCCCGCAGTGGGCCTTCTTCAACCCGGCTGCCGACGAAGCCAAGCGCCTGCAGGTGGGCAATGGCGTGTTGCGCCTGCAGGGCAAGGGCAGCGCGCCGCGCGACGCTTCGCCGCTGACGGTGATCGCCACCGACCCGGCCTACCAGTTCGAAGTGCAGATGACCGTGGCACCGGGCGGGCAGGGCGGGGCGTTGCTGTTCTACAGCGACAAGCTCTATGCCGGCGTCGGCAGCAATGGGCAACAGTTCGTCATGCACCGCTATGGCGAGGAACGCCCGGGCACGCTGGCGCCCAGCACCACCGGCGGCACGCTGTGGCTGCGGGTCACCAACAACCGCCACATCGTCACCATTCACAGCAGTCCCGACGGCAGGACGTGGACCAAGTACCCGGTGCAGATGGAAGTGTCCGGTTACCACCACAACGTGGCCGGCAAGTTCCTGGCCCTGAAGCCGGCGCTGTATGCCGCAGGCCCCGGCCAGGTGGAATTCCGCAACTTCCGCTACCGCGCCCTTGACTGACTGACCGTTCTGCATCGGCGGGCATGTCGTGGCGCTGCCTGTTGTGGCAGGCCCGGCACGGCGGACCCGGTGCAGCGGCAGGCCTCGCTCAGGTCTACCGCCCCCGGGGCCGGTAGAATCCAATCAACTTTACTGGTTGACCGCTATGCCCGCCCGCAAGATGCCTGAAGAGGGAATGCCTGGCCTGCCGAAGGGTCGGGTTGCAACGATCAACGACATCGCGCGGATGTCGGGCGTGTCCAAGAAGACCGTCTCGCGGATCATCAACAATTCGCCACTGGTGCGCCAGGACACGCGCGAGAAGGTCGAGGCGCTGATGCGCGAGGTCGGCTACGCGCCGGATCCGCTCGCGCGCGGGCTGGCGTTCCGGCGCTCGTTCCTGATCGGCATGGTCTACGACAACCCCACCGCGCAATACATCGTGGACATGCAGTACGGCGCGCTGGACGCACTGCGCGGCTCCAGCTTCGAGCTGGTGGTGCACCCCTGCGACAGCCGCAGCCCCGGCTACATCGAAGGCGTGCGCCGCTTTGCCCAGGCACAGAAGCTACACGGCGTGATCCTGGTGCCACGCGCCTCCGAAGACCAGGCGCTGGCCGACATGCTGGCCGAGATCGGCTGCCGCTACACCCGCATCGCCTCGATCGCGCTGGATGCCACCTCGCAGACGGTGATCACCCACGACCGCGACGGGGCAGCGGAGGCGGCCGATTACCTGCTCTCGCTGGGCCACCGCGACATCGCCCTGGTCACCGGCCCCAGCGCCTACCGCTCCTCGATCGAGCGCACCTCCGGATTTGCCGACGCGCTGACCCGGCGCGGCATCGAGTTGCCGCCCGAGCGCATCGTCGAAGCCGGTTACACCTTCGAATCCGGCGTGGCGGCGGCCGAAAAGCTGCTGCTGGGCAAGAAACGGCCCACCGCCATCTTCACCGGTAACGACGAAATGGCCGCCGGTATCTACAAGGTCGCCCTGCGCGCCGGCATCAACATCCCGCGCCAGCTCTCGGTGATCGGCTACGACGACAGCTCGCTGGCCTCGCGCCTGTGGCCGCCGCTGACCTCGGTGCGCCGCCACACCCGCGACACCGGCCGCACGGCCGCGGCGATGCTGATCCAGCCCGACAACGCGCCGCAGCTGCCCACCGCCAGCGTGCGGCCGCACCTGATCGTGCGCGACTCCTGCCAGCCGCCGGAGGATTGATCGCCGCGCGCCGCGCGCTCCCCCATCCGCCCTCCGGGCACCTTCCCCCGCAGGCGGGGGAAGGCAGTCCGCCGGTCGCTGCTGTAAAGCCCCTCTCCCGCCTGCGGGAGAGGGGTTGGGGTGAGGGTACGGCGGCAGGCAGCCGTCCGGGAAAACCCAGCTGTAAGTCGAGGCGAAGGCACACATCAACGGTCACCCGCTCAACCCCCGCACGCTCATCCGGTGCTGTGCGCCACCTTCTCCCCCGGAAGAAGGAACAGGCCTCCGATAGGCCAGCGGCTGGCCCCCATCCGCCCTCCGGGCACCTTCCCCCGCAGGCGGGGGAAGGCAGTCCGGCGATGCTGCTGTAAAGCCCCTCTCCCGCCTGCGGGAGAGGGGTTGGGGTAAGGGTACGGCGGCAGGCAGCCGCCCGGGAAAACCCAGCAGTAAGCCGAGGCGAAGGCACGCATCAACGGTCACCCGCTCAAACCCCGCACGCTGATCCGGTGCTGTGCGCAACCTTCTCCCAGGGAGAACGGACAAGCCTCCCCGCCGCCGACACCTATTTCGTGCACTGCGCAATGACACCGGTTAACCAGAGTCGGTAGAATGGCCCGGTGCAAGCCACTGCCCCCGCGCTTGGCACCGGAGATCGCGCATGTCCCTGTACTGCAAGACCCATTACGCCACCCATCCCGACGCCATCAAGGGCGCCAGCAACGACGACCTGCGCGAGCTGTATCTGCTCGACGGGCTGTTCGTGGACGACGCGGTGACGCTCAAGTACACCCACTACGAGCGCTTCGTGCTCGGTGGCGCCGCGCCGCTGGGCAAGACGCTGGAACTGCCCCGACAGACCGAGCCGGCGTCGGCCGCCGGGCACCCGTTTCTGGAGCGTCGCGAGCTGGGCATTCTCAATGTCGGCGCAGGCACCGGCACGGTGACCGTGGACGGCACCGCCTACACGCTGGGGCCGAAGGACGGCCTGTACGTGGCGATGGGCAGCACCGATGTCAGTTTTGCCTCCGAAGACGCGGCCAACCCGGCCAAGTTCTATCTGGCCTCCACGCCGGCGCATGCGCGCTTCGAGACCAAGCAGCTCTCGATCAAGGATGCGGTGGCACTGGAGCGCGGCGCGCTGGAAACCAGCAACGAGCGCACCATTTACCAGTACATCGTGCCGGCCACCTGCCAGTCGTCGCAGCTGTTGCTCGGCCTGACCGTGCTCAAGCCCGGTAGTGTCTGGAACACCATGCCGCCGCATCTGCACGACCGCCGCAGCGAGGTGTATTTCTATTTCGACCTGGGCGCCAACGACCGCGTCTACCACTTCATGGGCGAACCCGATGCGCAGCGCCACATCGTGATTCAGAACAACGAAGCGGTGGTGTCGCCGCCGTGGTCCATCCACATGGGCGCCGGCACCTCCAATTACGCCTTCATCTGGGCAATGGGCGGCGAAAACCTGGATTACACCGACATGCATGTGCTGGATATCTGCCAGCTCAAGTAAGGCCTGCATCCACGCGCCTGCACGCAGGCGGCCGCGGCCATGACGCCGCTTTGTTCAAGCCGGTGCCAGTCACGCCGGCGCGATTCAGATGGGCCTTCGGCGCTGCACCCATTCGTATGACGTCATCGTCCGCGCACTACGCGGTTCACTCAGCACACCACGGCACATCCAGCAGGAGCGATAAGGTAATGAGCAATCCGTTCAGTCTCGAAGGCAAGGTCGCATTGGTCACCGGTGCCGACATCGCTGCCGCCGGCATCCAGGCGCCCACCGAGACCGAAGCGAAGGTCAAGGCGCTGGGCCGCCGGTTCATCGCCATCGAAGCCAACCTGATCAGCATCGAGCCAGTGCAGCGCATCGTCGACGAGACCATCGCCGGCCTCGGCGGGCTGGATATCCTGGTCAACAACGCCGGCCTGATCCGTCGCACCGATGCGGTGGATTTCAGCGAGCAGGATTGGGACGACGTGCTCAACGTCAACCTGAAGTCGGCCTTCTTCATGGCGCAGGCCGCAGGCCGTCACTTCATCGCGCAGGGCCGCGGCAAGATCATCAACATCGCCTCGATGCTGTCGTTCCAGGGCGGTATCCGCGTGCCGTCCTACACCGCCAGCAAGTCGGGCATCGCCGGCATCACCCGCCTGCTCGCCAACGAATGGGCCAGCAAGGGCGTGACCACCAATGCCATCGCACCGGGCTACATGGCCACCGACAACACTGCGCAGCTGCGTGCCGACGAAGACCGCAACAAGGCCATCCTGGACCGCATCCCGGCCGCGCGCTGGGGCGTGCCGGCCGACCTGGGCGGCACCGCGGTGTTCCTGGCCAGCAGCGCCTCGGACTACGTCAACGGCGCGATCATCCCGGTCGACGGCGGCTGGCTGGCACGCTGAGAAAAAACGCGCGCGGTTGCCTTCTCCCTCCGGGAGAAGGTGCCCGAAGGGCGGATGAGGGGCGGCATGCACGTGCACAACCCAGACACGCATGAAGTCCGCCACCCAAGCGCACCCATTCACCACATTCCAAACAACTTCCCCAACCCATCGGAGCATTCCCATGAAAATCGCACTCATGAATGAGTTTAGTCAGGCCGCCAAGAACCCGGTGATCCTGCAGCAACTCAACGACGTCGCCGGCGAGCAGGGCCATAGCGTCTTCAACGTCGGCATGGACGGCGACAACGACCACCGCCTGACCTACATCCACTTGGGCATCGTCGCCAGCCTGCTGCTGAACTCCAAGGCCGTGGACTTCGTCGTCGCCGGCTGCGGCACCGGCCAGGGCGCGATGATGTCGCTCAACGCGCACCCGGGCGTGTTCTGCGGCTATTGCATCGAGCCGACCGACGCCTACCTGTTCGCCCAGGTCAACAACGGCAATGCGCTGTCGCTGGCGTTTGCCAAGGGCTACGGCTGGGGTGCGGAAATCAACGTGCGTTACATCTTCGAAAAGGCCTTCAGCGGCGAGCGCGGCATGGGCTACCCGGCCGAGCGTCGCGAATCGCAACAGGCCAATGCCGGCATCCTGACCCAGCTCAAGCAGGCCACCGCCAAGTCGTACCTGGACGGCCTGCGCGCCATCGACCCGGAGCTGATCAAGCAGGCGATCGGCGGCGAGCGCTTCCAGCAGTGCTTCTTCGACAACGCGCAGGATGCAGAAATCCGCAACTTCGTCGCCGGCGTGCTGGGCAAGACCGAAGCCGCTGCTGCCTGAGTAAAGCCACAAGCGCATGCCTGATCCTGTCTAGGAGCAGGCATACGCCAGCATCGCGATGCAGTAGATCTTGTCTGAGCATCATGTATCGCGATGCCGCGGGCCCTTGATGGAAAAAGGCGTTTCATCAGGTGCATTACTTGATCTGGCGACGTTGACGTTTGACGCTCTGTTGCTGATGTGCGGGTTCGCTCACGCAGGCAACAAGCTCGCACCCATGTAGTCCCTCTCCTGCGGGGCGAAAAGGCGGCGCCTGCCTTCGGGCGCCCATGCCGCAAGGCGTGGGCCGCGGCGCGGAGCAGGGGGTGGGGTGAGGGTACGGCGGACGACAGCTCACCCAGGCAGCAAGGCGCACGCGCCGAACCATTGGACGAACCGCCACACCGTTGCATCGCTCACCAACCGCATCAACGCGTCACTCTGCCGAGCCCGATGAGCGCGCGAAGCGCAATTGCGTCGCCCAAGGCCACCCATGCGCTCCACGCGTCAGCACCGTATTGCAAACCGCAACAACGCCAGCAACAGCACGCTCACTCAGCGGAGCCCCCATGCATCGACTGCTCATCGCCATGCTGTTGCTCTGCACCGGCATCGCCCATGCCGCGCCACAGCGCATCTTCATCGCCGGAGATTCCACCGCCGCCGAATACGGTGCCGAGCGCGCCCCGCAGGCCGGTTGGGGCCAACTGCTGCAGGACTGGTTCGACCCGGCGCAGTGGCAGGTGCACAACCACGCCAAGGGCGGGCGCAGCACGCGCAGTTTCATCGCCGAAGGGCGCCTGGATGCCATCGCAAGAGAATTGCAACGCGGCGATGTGTTGCTGATCCAGTTCGGCCACAACGATGCCAAACGCGAAGACCCCACGCGCTACACCGATCCGACGACCGACTACGTGCAGTTCCTGCGCCGCTACATCGCCGCTGCGCGCGACAAGGGCGCCACACCGATCCTGATCACGCCGGCTGCGCGCCTGCTCTACGACTTCGGCGCGCTGCTCGACACCCATGGCCGCTACACCCTGGCCATGCAGCAACTTGCCGCGCAGGAACACGTGGGCCTGATCGATCTCAACGCCAGTTCCAGCGACTGGATCCGCGCGCTTGGCGAGCAGGCCGCCAAACCGTATTTCCTGTTCGTGCCCGAACAGGGCAAGGCCGACGGCACCCACTTCAGCCGCGCCGGCGCGACCGCCATCGCCTGCCTGGTGGTGCAGGGTTGGGTACAGCTGCAGCCGGCGCTCAAGTCGCAGCTGCAGCGCGATGCCGACTGCGGTGCTGCGCCCGACACCGCCACGCAACGTGCTGCACAACCACATCCGTCGTTGATCGCACACGAACGCGATCTCGCGCGTCGCCAGCCTGGCCCGCACGGTGGCGCTGGCCCGACCACGGCCTATCCGTTTTTCGCAGACGCGCCGGATCTGACGTTCGTGTTGCGCAAGCGGGTGCTGCACAAAGGCGCCGGCATCGGCCTGCATCTGCACGACAAGGACGAGATCTACTACATCGTCAGCGGGCGTGGCTTATACGCGCTGGACGGCAAGCAATACCAGGTCGCTGCCGGCGATGCGTTGTTGACGCGGCCGGGCAGCACGCACGCCTTGCAGCAAACCGGCGAAGAGCCGCTGGTGCTGTTGCTGGCGTACACCGCGTCCAAGTGACCCTCGCGCCCCAGACGGCGCAGCTGCAACGAGGCCCTGCGTTTTGCATACAGGCTGCGCTGTCACCAGGCATGGCCGGCGTGCGAGTCGCCTGCCTCCACGTGCAAATGGCCGCGGCAGCGAATCGGCGGCAGGAGACAGCCGATCCTGCCGGCACACGCGCCGTATCAGTGGTCTTCGCGGCGCGGATCCAACGATGCAGGCGTTCCAGCACCGTCAGGCCTTATCCACCCCGTAGTGTGTCAGCCCCAGGCGCGCCAGTTCGGCCGAGCGGCGGTAGTAGACCTCTTCCCAACCATCCACGCGCTGGCGGTCGGTGTCGTTCATGGCGTCGAGAATGTCTTCGATGCTGAGCAGATTCGGATCTTCTTCCAGGCGCTCGAATACCGCGCCCAGGCCCTCGATGGCTTGGCGCGCTTGCACCGCGCCCATGGCGGCCAGCCCCCGCACTGCATCGCTGCGGGTCGCCGCATCCCAACGGTCGAAATAGCGCGCGTAGCCGCTCTCGTTCATGTCCGCATCCAGCCGCGCCAGCGCGATGAGTTCGCGCTCGCCTGGCGACAGCGCATCCATGCGCCCACGCAACTGGGTGAGCTTGGCCTGCGCACGGGCAGCGCGGCGGCGCCACAGCAACTCAGGCATGTTGAGCAGGCCCTCCGGGGTGGGGGGCGCCACCGCGGGCCAGTTCACCCCGAAGCCGTCTTCGGTGATCTGCCATTGCGCGCGTTGCGGCGGCGATGCCTTGAGCAGGAGCCGGTGCGCCTGGATGGGCTCGTCGATGCGGATGCCGTTGGCCAGGGTGAACAGCAGGCGGGTGTCGTCCAGCTCCAAGCGCCGGATGCGCAGATGCGTCAGGTCCATTGAGCGAAGGCGATGTGAGGAGGTTTGACCTTAGTGCGCGTTGGCGGTGGTGTCGAGTCGGTGCAGGTCACATCGCGGCATCTTGACCGGGCCGCACTGCGGCGCGCCGCGGTCGGCGCCGGGTTAGCGCAGCAGTGACCTCACACGTCGCCGTCGCGGCTCCAACCCTCGCCGCTGCCGCGTTGGATCACCCGATCGCCCGGCAGCACATCACCCGCCGGCACCTGCGGCTGTTGTGCAAGCTCGGCATAAATCGGGGTGAAGTCCGGCGCAGTGGCCTGCATCAATTGCGCAAAGCTGTCGATGACGAAGTAGGTCTTCTGAAAGCTGTCGATGCGGTAGCGCGTGCGCATGATGCGTTGCAGGTCGAACCCAATGCGGTTGGGTGCCGGCGATTCCAGCGAATACAGCGATTCGCCCTTGGACGACACGATGCCGGCACCGTAGATGCGCAGGCCCTGCGGCGTGTCGATCAGGCCGAATTCCACCGTGTACCAATACAGCCGCGTGAGATTCTGCAGCGCGTCCGGGCCGATGCCGTGCGCCTTGACCCCGCCGCGGCCATAGGCCTGCATGAAGTCGGCAAACAGCGGGTTCATCAACAACGGCACATGCCCGAACAGGTCATGGAACAGATCGGGCTCGGCGATGTAATCGATTTGATCGGGCCGGCGGATCCACCAGGTCACCGGGAAGCGCTTGTTGGCCAGGTGATCGAAGAAATCCAGCTCCGGCAGCAGGCCCTGCACGCCGACCAAGGTCCAGCCGGTAGCTGCCTGCAGCACGCGATTGAGCGCATCGAAGCGCGGGATGTGCGTCTGGCCCATGCCCATCGCGTCCTGCGCCTGCAGGAACTCCTCGCAGGCGCGGCCGACCAGCAGCTCGCGCTGGCGCCGGTACAAGGTGCCCCAGGTGGCGTGATCGTCGGCGCTGTAGCCGTCCCACGGCTGCTCCACCACCGCAGTGGTGTAGACCGGCACATAGCCCTTGTCGGTGAGCTGGTTTTCGACGCGTTGCGGGGCGGTAGTCATGCAGCGGCACTTCCCGGTGATCAGCCTTCACCTTAGCTGGATGTTGGCGCAACGGGATTGCAAATATTGCGCAGCGCAGGCCGACTGGCGCAAGATTCGTGCGTCATGTTCTGCTGCTGCGCAACATATGGATCAGCCTGTCGCCCTGGACCGCACCGATTTGCGCTTGCTCGCGTTACTGCAGACCCAGGGGCGCAGCAGCAATGCCGAGCTGGCCGCGCAGGTCAATCTGTCGGCGTCTGCGTGCCTGCGCCGCACGCAGCGCCTGGAGGCCGCCGGCATCATCGCCGGCTACGGCGCGCGGCTGGATGCGCGCGCGCTGGGGCTGGGCTTGCAGGCGTTCGTGCGTGTGCAGCTGGAGCAGCACGGGCAAGCCGACATCGAGCATTTCGCCGAGGGCGTGCGCGGCTGGGATGAGGTGGTGGCGTGTTGGGCGCTGACCGGCGACATGGATTACCTGTTGCAGGTGCAAGTGCGCGACCTGGAACACTTCTCGCGGTTTCTGCTCGATCGCCTGCTCAATGCCACCGGCGTCTCAGATGTGAATTCCAGCTTCGTGCTGCGCACGGTGAAGGCGCCGGAAGGTCTGCCGCTGTCGCATCTGGCCTGACGTGCAGATCAGCAATATGCCTTAGGGCAGGGCGCCGCTCGCACGGTGCAGCCGGCAAGGCGCACTGGCGTGCCGTCGCTTCCCAGGCGACGCAGGAAACGTGCCGCTTGCCACATAAACGATAACGATTTACATTTACCTCACATCTTGGCCGCGTCCGGCCATGTCGTTCGTGTCGCATCGCCAGCCCACGCAGGGTCAGCCAGCCGGTTCGAGTGGACGCCCGCGTGTGCCTGTGCCTTTCCCTGTTGCGTGACGCGCTGCGTCCGCAACGATCGACGAGAACGCCCCATGTCTGCTGCCATCGCTCCCCTTGGCCTGTTGTCTGCCGCGCTGCTGTGCGCACTGTCGACCTTGGCCCCCGCCGCGCATGCCGCCGAGGCCGCCGATGCGACCAATGCCACGACGCTCGACCAGGTCAGCGTCAACGGCACGGTGAGTCGCGCGCAACCGGCCACCACCACGCGGCTGCCGCTGACCCTGCAGGAAACGCCGCAGTCGGTGAGCGTGATCGGGTTGCAGCGCCTGGAAGAGCAATCGCTGTTCAGCATCGACGATGTGATGCGTCATGTCACCGGCGTCAACGTATCGTTCTACGACACCCAGCGGCCGTTGTATTTCGCACGCGGTTTCCAGATCACCGACTTCCAGGTCGACGGCCTGCCCACCTACAGCGGCGCCACCAATCAGGAATACGACACGGTCTTCTACGACCGCATCGAAGTGATCCGCGGCGCCAATGGCCTGCTCACCGGCGCGGGCATTCCTTCGGCCACGGTGAACCTGTTGCGCAAGCGCCCTGGCAAGGATTTCGATGCCTCGTTCGGCGTGAGTGCGGGCACCTGGGATTTCCGCCGCATGCAGGCCGACGTCAATGCGCCGCTGACCGAAGACGGACGCTTTCGCAGCCGCGTGGTGGCCGCCTGGCAGGATCGCGATTACTACTACGACCGCTACCACGACAACAAGATGTCGGGCATGGCGGTGCTGGAAGGCGACCTGACCGAGAGCAGCACGCTGACCGTCGGCTACCAGTGCCAGGACAACACCCCGGTCGGTTCGACCTGGGGCACGGTGCCGTTCTTCGCGGCCGACGGCTCCTTCGCCAACCTGTCGCGCTCGACCAACATGGCGCCGGAATGGACGCGCTGGCAACGCGAAACCAGCACTGCGTTCGCCAACCTGGAACAACGCTTCGGGCAGGACTGGTTGCTGCGCGTCAACACCGCCCACACCAAGGGCGCCGTGCAGAGCCTGCGCGTCTACGGCACCGGTTACCCGGCCGCCGATGGCAGCGGCGTGTTTTTGCGCGCCAACGCTAGCGAAACGCAGGACACGCGCGATAGCGTGGACGTGTATCTGTCCGGCGGATTCGCCTTGTTCGGCCGCCAGCACGATGTGGTGATCGGCGGCAGCTGGCAGGACCTGCAATCGACCACCTATACCGTGGCGCAGACCTATCCCGCCGACTGGGCCACCTGCGGCGCCGAACGTTGCTATTTCATTCCCAACATCCGCAGCTGGAACGGCGACGCGTCCGAGGTGACCTATGCGCGTACCGGCGCGCGTCGCCAGGCACGCACCACCCAGCGCGGCGTGTATGCATCCACGCGCTTCCGCCTGGCCGACCCGCTGTCGTTGATTGCGGGCGCGCGGCTGAGCTCCTGGGAGACCCGCACCCAGGCGTTCGATGCCAGCGGCAGCTACACCGGCACCAGCGGCCGTTATGAAGTCAGCGACGAAGTCACCCCATACGTCGGCCTGGTGTACGACATCGTGCCGGATGTGTCGGTCTACGCCAGCTACACCGAAATCTTCAACCCGCAGAACTACCGCGACAAGGACAACAACCTGCTCGCACCGGTGGAAGGGTCCAACCTGGAAGCCGGCATCAAGGCGCAGTTGTTCGATGGCCATGCGATGGCCACCGCCGCCGTGTTCGAAGCCAAGCAGGACAACTATGCGGTGCGCGACATGACCCAGCCGGAAGCTTCGCTGCCCGATGGCAGTTCGGCCTACATCGGCGTGGACGGCACCAAGAGCCGTGGCTGGGAAGTGGACGTCAATGGCGAAGTGCGACCCGGTTGGACCGTCAACGCCGGCTATACCCACGTCAAGGTGACGCGCGCGCCCACCGATGCGATCTACGCCAACCTGCCCGAAGATTATCTGCAGCTCTCCACCCAGTGGCGCCTGCCGGGGACGTGGGACCGGTTGAGCATCGGCGGCGGCGTGAGCTGGCAGAGCGCGGTGCGCGGCTTCAATATCGCACGCCCCACCGGCGACGGCACTGGCGCTACCACGCCGGTCACCGTGGTGCAGAACCCGTACGCGCTGGTGCATTTCAACGCCAACTACCGCATCAGCGACCAATGGACCGCCACGCTGGCGGTCCGTAACGCATTCGACAAGACCTACTGGGCGAATCTGGATTATCAGAACTACGGCGAACCGCGCTTTGTCAGCGTGTCGCTACGTTGGCGGTATTGAGGCATTGCCGATGAAGTTCGGGCTTGAGACGTTGCCCATCAGGTCCAGGCGTTGCTACCGGTAAGGCCTCGCGGCCAGGGCCGCTCCTACAAGAGCGGTGCTGGCCGTGCCGACGTCGCCGAGACACCCAAAGACCCCCGTCCCGGTAGCAGCGGCCCCGGCCGCGACCCCATCCCGACACGTCTCAGCGCACCCGAAAGAACCGCCATGCCATCGTAGGAGCGGGCCAGGCCGCGACCTTGTCCGGCCACCCTCAGTGCTTCAACACAAGGCATCAACAACGCAGTCGCCCTACGCGTCTGGTTTGAATGCGCGCGTCTGGCAACGGGCGCCCACGCCCGCTCAGCTCCGCATGACCTCGCGCGGCACCCGCATCAACTGCGCATCGCCTCGCACCGCAGCCGCATCACGGTGCTACGCAGGCCTCGTCCTTGCCGCGCAATTTTTCCCAACGCGAGCGTTGTTCCAGGCAGCGCTCATACGCCTGTTGCCTGGCCGCTTTGGCCTGATCGGCGGCGGTGCGTGTCGCGCTGCTGCGCGCGGCCTGCAGTTGCGCAATCTTGGCGCGAATCTGCGGCATCACCGCCATTGCGGCGCGCTCGCCTTCGAGGATCGCCGCACCACGCTGGTTGAAATCGGCCGAGCCGATATCGTTGACCTTGGGGCGAACGACCACGTCGGCACGTTTGAGTTCGGCCTCGCCCAGGCGCTGGCCCATGATCGAGATCGACTGGTTCACCGTGCCCAGCAGGTCCCCCGGGTTCTGGCCGCTGGCCTTGCTGGAAATATCCACGGCCACCACGAATTCGGCACCCAGCTGGCGTGCCGCATCCACCGGCACCGGGCTGACCACGCCGCCATCGACGAAGTGGTACTTACCGATGGTCACCGGCTCGAACACGCCGGGAATGCTGCTGGACGCGCGCAATGCTTGGCCGGCATTGCCGCGCACGAACACGGTGCGTTCGCCATCTTCCAGACGCGTGGCGACTGCCGCGAACGGCTTGCGCAGTTTTTCGATCGGTTTGCCGCCCAGCTGTTCGTTGACGTAGTCCTGCAGTTTCTGGCCTTGCACCAGGCCACCGGAAAACAGCCGCACATCGCGGATGCTGGTCTGGTCGAGCGCAACGGCCTTTTCCTGCATTTGGAACGCATCCATGCCGCTGGCATACAGCGCGCCCACCACGCTGCCGGCGCTGGTACCGGAGACCACCACCGGTGCGAAGCCGTTGGCCTCGAGCATCTTGATCACCCCGATATGCGCAAAGCCCTTGGCCGCACCGCCACCGAGCGCGACGCCGATCTTGATGGGCTTGGGGGCTTCGGCCGAAGGTGCCTGCACCACCGGCGCCGGTGTCGCCGGGCGCGGCTCGCCCCCGCAGGCGCTGAGCAGACCGAGCATGGACAACAGGGCGAGCGAGCGGGGGCAGCGGAGCGCGATCATGGCGAAAACGTCGATGGGAAAGGCGAGGGAGAATACACGCGCCCTGCCACTGCTGCTGCGGTGGTAGTGGCGTGAGTGGAGCTCATTCAGGACAGCATCGTTTGCAGGCGTTGCACTGCCTTGTCCCGGCGGGAGAAGGGCGAGCCGGTTTATTCGTGCGATGACCGCAGCCACCTGCATGCAGCACAGAACCATCGCTCTCTCCCCGCGGGTCGAGAAGGCACTGCTTGCGCACCATGGCGCGCAAGCCTTGGAGCGCTCACGCCGCAAGCGCGGGCCGGGGCGCGGAGCGGGGGTAAGGGTACCGAGCGAAGTCACCTGAGAATGAGACCGCAGCAGGCTTCGCCCGTCCCCTCATCCGGCGCTACGCGCCGCTTTCTCCCGGTGGGCGAAGGCGGCCTGCACACCCGCCTGCCGCGTCACCACTCAGAACCGGTTATCGCCATCCAGCAAACGGCCCAGGCCGCCCAGCACCGAGCCCTCGCCGCGTTGTTGGCCACCGGCTTGCGGGGCGGCCTGCAGCATGCGGCCGGCCATGCGCGAGAACGGCAGCGATTGCAGCCAGACCTTGCCCGGGCCGGTGAGGGTGGCCAGGAACACGCCCTCGCCGCCGAAGAACATGCTCTTCAGGCCGGCGACGCGGCGCACGTCCATGTCCACGCCGGCGTGATAGGCGACCACGCAGCCGGTGTCCACATCGATGCGCTCGCCCGGCCCCAGCTCGTGCTCGACGACCGTGCCGCCGGCATGCACGAACACCCAGCCGTCGCCTTCGAGTTTCTGCATGATGAAGCCCTCGCCGCCGAACAGGCCGGTGAGGATCTTGCGCTGGAACGCGATGCCCAGCGACACCCCGCGCGCGCCGGCCAAGAAGCTGTCTTTCTGGCAGATCAACTGGCCGCCATGCTCGGACAGACGCAGCGCCAGCACCGTGCCCGGGTAGGGCGCGGCGAAGGCGACCTTGGCCTTGCCGCTGCCGGCGTGGGTGAACACGGTGGTGAATATGCTTTCGCCGGTGACCACGCGTTTGCCGGCCGACAGCAGCTTGCCCATCAGCCCGCCGCCACTTTGACCGGCATGCGAGCCGTCGCCGAACACGGTGTCCATCTGCACCGCCGCGTCCTTGTACATCAGCGCACCGGCCTCGGCGATGGCGCTTTCGCCTGGGTCCAGCTCGACTTCGACAAACTGCATGTCGTTGCCGACGATGCGGTAGTCGATCTCATCCGCGCGTCCGCTCATGCCGCTCAACGGCGGCGGTGCGCTAACGCCGCCCTGCAGTTCGGCCAGCTGACGGGCCGGCGTCCAGCCATCGAGCCCGTCGCGCCAGGCCAGCGCATCGGGATGACGCTGCGCATGCGCGCGTGCGCTGGCATCGTCGAGCGGGCCGAGACGGTCGGCCTGTCCGGGATTATGGAAATACCACTGGGCCATCGGGACGACTCCTGTCTGTGTGTGCGGCGAGTCTAAGCGCAACCGCCGCGGCGGCGTCCCGTGTCCAAGGTCATGTCTGCAGCGCGTGGTTGTGACGCGGTTGCGGCCGTCCGGAGCGCTTCGCCATCGCGATGTCGAGCATCGTCGGCAGCGCGTGCACGGACACGGCCTGCACGGGCTGCGGGTGGGGTGGCGGTTACTCGCCCACCGTCGCCCAACAGCGCTCGCCATCGCGCTGCACCCGCACCGGGCCGTCGAACACGGCCGACAGGCTGGCATCGGTGAGTAGCGCCTCGCGCGTGCCGTCGGCCACCACCTTGCCGGCGCGCAGCAGGATCACCCGTTCGATCTCCGGCACGATTTCTTCGATGTGATGGGTCACCAGCACCAGGGTGATGCCTTGCCGGGCGAGGTGCCGCATCGTCTCCAGCAGGTGCTGGCGCGCCACCAGATCCAACCCGGTGGACGGCTCGTCCAGCAGTAGCGCCTGCGGGCGATTGACCAGCGCACGCGCAATCAGCACCCGTCGGGTTTCGCCGGCCGACAACTCGGCAAATTGCCGGTCCACCAGCGGCAATGCGCGCGCCAGCGCCAGCGCTTCGCGCGCACGCGCACGCATGTCGTCGCTGATCTCGCGATGCGGCGGGACCACGTAGCTGGCGAAGAATCCGGATAGCACCGCGCTTTCCACATCCAGTCCAGGCATGTCGGCCAGATTGACGCTCAGATCGCCGGTGACGATGCCCAATTGCGAGCGCAGGCGATCCACCTGCCAGCGCGTGTGTCCCAGCACCTTCACTGCGGGCTGGCCGTCGGCGCGCGCCAGCGGGTACAGCTCGCGCGTGATCAATTTGATGAAGGACGATTTGCCGCAGCCGTTGGGGCCCAGGATCGCGGTGTGCTGCCCCAGCGCGATGCGCAGGCTCAGCGCATGCAGTACCCGGACCTGGCCGCGCATCACACTGGCCTGGTCGAGTTCGATCAGTGGGGCGGCGTTGGCAACAGCGGTGGAATCGGCAGCATTTTCGGTGGCAACAGTCATACGGGTGACAGCAGACGGAAGTGGGGAAGGGGGTCTGAACCGCTTTAGAAATGTAGGTGCAACCCTACGCATCCGAAGGGTGAAGTTTGCCGCGATCGCCCCCATCATGTCTGCATCAAATGGAGAGCGCTGCTGTGGAGATGCCGATGTTGTCCGATCCGATCATCGACGTTCTGACCTCCGGCGTGGCAGGGCTGGGCGTGTGGGGCATGCTGGCGGTGCTGCTGGTCTTCACCCAGCTCACCATCTTTGCGGTGACCTTGTACCTGCATCGCAGCCAGGCGCATCGCGGTGTGGATTTCCATCCGGTCATCGCGCATTTCTTTCGCTTCTGGACCTGGTTGACCACCTCGATGATCACCCGCGAATGGGTGGCGATCCATCGCAAGCATCACGCCAAGGTCGAGACCGAAGAAGACCCCCACAGTCCGCAGACCAGGGGCATCGCGCAGGTGTTCTGGCGCGGCGTGGAGTTGTACCGCGAGGCCCGGACGCAGCGCGCCGATATCGAGCAGTACGGCAAGGGAGCGCCTAGCGACTGGATCGAGCGGCATCTGTACACGCCGCATGCCAATGCCGGCCCGGTTGCGTTGCTGGTCATCAATTCCGTGTTGTTCGGATTGCCGGGGATTGCGTTGTGGGCGATCCAGATGGCGTGGATTCCGTTCTGGGCTGCCGGTGTGGTCAATGGCCTGGGCCACTGGTGGGGCTATCGCAATTTCGAGTCGGCCGACACCTCCACCAACCTCACGCCGTGGGCGCTGTGGATCGGTGGCGAAGAATTGCATAACAACCATCATGCCTTCCCGAGCTCTGCACGGTTTTCGATGCGGCGGTGGGAACTGGATATCGGTTGGGTCGCGATTCGCGGGTTGCAGGCGTTGGGCCTTGCCAAGGTATTGCGGGTGGCACCGTCGCTGGATATCCGCCCCAATATCGCCGTGCCCGATGCCGACACGCTCAAGGCGCTGCTCTCGCACCGGTTCCAGGCCATGACCGACTACCAGCGCAATGTGCTCAAGCCGGCATTGCGCGAAGAGGCAGCCGCCACCGGCGCCAAACTGCGCGAGTTGCTGCCGCGTCGCCTGCGCAAGGGTCTGGTCGACGACGGGCGCTGGCTCAAGCCGGACGCGCGTGCGCAGTTGCAGGCATGGGTGGCGCAGCGTCCGCGCATGCGCACGCTGGTGGAGTATCGTGCGCGGCTGACCGCGGTGCTGGAAGCGCGCAGCCACGATGCGTCCGAACGGCTCCGGCAATTGCAGCAGTGGTGCCATGAGGCCGAGGCCAGCGGCAACGCGGCCTTGCAGGCCTATGCGGCGCGGCTCAAGGGGTATGCGCTGAGTGGTGCGTAAAGCGGGCGCCAGGCGCGCTGTGGTGCGTGTGCACCGGGTGCGTGGTGTGATCGTGCGAACCTTAGTGATCGTGGGGTTGGCCGCTCTGCCGGCGGTCGCTGCGCAGGCCCAGGTCCAGGACAGCCAGCAATATCTGCAGCGCATGGATGCCGATGGCGATGGGCGGGTGAGCCTGGACGAATATCTGGCCTGGATGAGCTACGCCTTCGACCAACGCGATACCGACCACGATGGCGTGCTGCAAGGCGATGAACTGCCGGGCCGCCGCGGAAAGCCGATCACGCGCGCGGCGCATCGCGCCACCCTGATCGCGCGCTTCGCCCGGCAGGATGCCGATGGCGACGGCTACCTGAGCGCACGCGAATTGCTCGCGCCGCCGCGCTGATGCGCGCCTTCGCGCGCGTCTGACGCTGCGTTCGGCAAGCTCGGCCGCATGTTCACTCTCGACAAGGTCAGCCGCCGCTACGGCCAGGCCATCGCGCTCGATGCTGTCTCGCTGACGTTCGCCAGCGGCATCACGACCGCATTGATCGGCCCCAGCGGCGCCGGCAAATCCACCGTGCTGCGCATGCTGGTCGGGCTGGAGTGGCCGGACAGCGGCACGGTCGCCTTCGATGGCACGCCGTTGCAGCGCGCCAACCTGCAGGCGCAACGGCAACGCATCGGTTATGTCATCCAGGAGGGCGGCTTGTTTCCGCATCTGGATGCGCGCAGCAACGTGACCTTGCTGGCACAGACGCTGGGCTGGACGCGGGAGCGCATCGATGCGCGTCTGGATGCCTTGTGCGCTCTGTGCCAGTTGCCGACGGAGTTGCTGACGCGCTACCCGGCCGAACTCTCCGGCGGCCAGCGCCAGCGCGTCGGCCTGATTCGTGCACTGATGCTCGACCCGCCGGCCTTGTTGCTGGACGAACCGCTCGGCGCGCTCGATCCCATCGTGCGCTACGACCTGCAGGCGCAGATGCGCGAACTGTTCGCCCAGTTGGGCAAGACCGTGGTGCTGGTCACCCACGATGTGGCCGAAGCCGCCTATCTGGCCGACAACCTGGTGCTGATGCGTGCCGGCCGCATCGTGCAGCAAGGCCGTGCGCGCGATCTGCTGGAGCAGCCGGCCGATGCCTTCGTGCAGCGCTTTCTCACCGCCCAGCGCAGCATCGGCGACGCCGCATGATGGCGCGTGCGTTCATCGCCGTGGTGTTGCTGATCTGCGGTGTCGGCGCGCAGGCCGCGCAGGTCACCATTGGTTCGAAGAACTTTACCGAAGCGGTAATCCTGGGCGAAATCGCCACCGCTGCCGGCAAGCGCGATGGTGTAGACGTGCAGCACCGTGCACAACTCGGTGGCACGCGCATCCTGTGGCGCGCGCTGGAGACCGGGCAGATCGACGCGTATGCCGAATACACCGGTACGCTGGCGCAGGAGCTGCTGCAATTGCCCAACGCCAGCCAGGCCGAGCTGCGCGCCGCACTGGATGCACGCGGGCTGGCGATGACCGATTCGCTGGGTTTCCAGAACACCTATGCCTTCGGGATGAAGCGCGAACGTGCGCAGGCATTGGGCATCGTCTCGTTGTCGGATCTTGCACGACATCCCACCCTCAAGATCGGTCTGAGCAACGAGTTCATGCAGCGGGCCGATGGCTGGCCCGGCGTGCGCGCGGCGTACGCATTGCCGCAGGCTGCAACCGGGCTGGATCACGACCTGGCCTATCGCGCGCTGCAGAGCGGGGCGATCGAGGTCACCGATCTGTACAGCACCGATGCGGAGATTCCGTACTACCAGTTGCAGGTGCTGCGCGACGACCGCCGCTATTTCCCGGATTACCAGGCGATTTTTGTATATCGCAAGGATCTGGCGCAACGCTCGCCGGTGATGCTGCAGGCATTGCGGGGGCTGCAAGGACGCATCGACGAGACGACCATGCAGCGGCTCAATGCACAGGTCAAACTGGAGCGGCAGTCCGAAGCGGCGGTTGCCGCGCACTGGTTGGGCGTCACGCCGGCCTCTGAAACGGACTCGCGTTTGACGCGCCTGCTGCAGCATACGCGCGAGCATCTGGCGCTGGTTGGTATTTCGCTGGGGTTTGCGTTGCTGCTTGCATTGCCGCTGGGCGTGCTGGCGGCGCGGCGTCCGCGCCTGGGACAGGTGGTGCTGTCGTTGACCGGCGTGCTGCAGACGCTGCCGTCGCTGGCCGTGTTCGTCTTCATGATTCCGTTGTTCGGCATCGGCGCCAAGCCGGCGATTGCCGCGTTGTTTCTGTATAGCCTGCTGCCGATCGTGCGCAACACCCACGCAGGGCTGAGCTCGATCCCACGCGAACTGCGCCAGACTGCGCATGCCATCGGATTGCCCGCGTGGACACGCCTGTGGCGTGTGGAACTGCCGCTGGCACGCCGCACGATCGTGGCCGGCATCCAGACCGCGGCGGTGATCAATGTCGGCACCGCCACGCTGGGTGCGCTGATCGGTGCAGGCGGCTACGGCCAACCGATCCTCACCGGTATCCGCCTGGACGATCTCGGTCTGATTCTGGAGGGCGCCATTCCCGCCGCCGTGCTTGCGCTGCTGGTGCAGGCACTGTTCGAAGGAGTGGAGCGCTGGGCAACGCCGCGCGGGTTGCGGATCAGCCAGCGGCAGTGACATGCGGCCCGCCTCGGCAGCAGCGGCTTTTGCATTGCGGCGTGACCGGGAGTGTCCTGTCGTCGGCAAACCTGCCCCGACACCGACTGCGTCAGTTCAATCGCTGAAGACCGCGCGCCGCCGCTTTGCTGCCGCTGATCCTTGCGCCAATTGTCATGCGTAGAGCGCACTGGCCTGCGATGAGGCCTTACCGGTGCTACTGACCACGCGCAGGCCTGCATCGCTGCAGATGCCGGGCCTTGGATGCCGGCGTGCGCCGCCTCACCTATCGGGCAGCGCTGCAACGACCTGTGACAACGCGTGGTCGGCGACGCTCAAATGCGGTGCGATGCGCAGACGTCCATGCCGACGCGTGCAGATCACACCACTGGCGCTGAGCGCCGTTGCCACCGCGTCCAACGCTGCTGCCGGCGGCTGCAGTGCGGTGAGATGCGGCGCATGTCCAGGCGTGCACCAGCTGCCCAAGCCGCGCGCCTGCAGGGCGGCGTCCCACTGCGCGGTCAACTCGCCCAACGCGGCTGCGATACGCGCCGGCTGCCACGCATCGATCTGCTGCAATGCCGCCGTGGCCATTGCGATCCGCAGCGGATCGACAACCCCGCCCGCATCGAATCGCCGTGCACCGCCGCGATACCGCGGCGCGCTGGCCGCCGGAAATTCCCAACTGCTGCCCGCATCGCGGCCGATCCAGTGTTCTTCGATCGGCAGCCCGTCTGTGCGCCACTGCGGTGCCACCCACAGCCACGCCAATCCCATCGGCCCGAGCAACCATTTGTGCCCGACGCTGACCACGAAATCGGGTCGCCAGCGGGCCAGATCGGGGGGCAACACCCCCAGGCTCTGGCTCAGGTCCAGCACCAGGGCAGCCCCGCGTGCATGCACGGCGGCACTGATGCGGTCCAGGTCCAGCATTCGCCCGTCCAGCCAGTACGCATGCGGCAAGCTCGCAATCCGGAGCGCAGGCGTCTCGGCAATGGCCTGCAGCACTGCATCGGTCAAGCTGCCGCCAGCGGCCGTGGACACCGCTACAAGCCGCGCGCCGGCCTCTGCGCAGCGGCGCTGCCAGATCAACAGATTGGAAGGGAATTGCCCTTCCAGCACCAGCACTGCGTGGCCGGGTTGCACGGGCAGATTGCGTGCGGCCGTGGCCAGGCCGTGCGCGGCCGACGGCACCATGGCCACCGCATCGGCATCGCCGTCCAATAGCGCGGCCGCAAGCCCGCGCAATGCTTCGATCTGCTGCAACCACGCATCGAACGGCAACCGCCATGGTGCGGCCATTGCGTCGACCGCCTGGTGCGCCACCGTCTGCATGACGCGCAACAATGGCCCACGCGACGCCGCATCCAGATAGATGACCCCGGAAGGCAGCGCAAATGCCTGCTGACGCTGGGCCCAATCGAGGGGCGCAGCAAGCGTACTGGACAGAAACGGCGATGACATGCCCACAGCTTACCGCTGGCTGCCACGTTGCCGACACAGCACGTTCACGGGCGCTACCCAAGCATATGGCGATGTCTGCACCCTCTCCTCTGCTGGGCCACCTCCAGCAACAGCAGTTGACGCTGCTGGAACGCTACGCGCAGACCCGCGCGCTGAGCGATCATCTCGCGGCACCCTTGAGCGCCGAAGACGCGATGGTGCAGAGCATGCCGGATGCGAGCCCGAGCAAATGGCATCTGGCGCACACCACCTGGTTCTTCGAACGCTTCGTGCTGCAGGCCGATCCGGCGTACCGCGTGTTCGACCCGGCCTGGGATTTTCTGTTCAACAGCTACTATCAGAGCGTGGGGCCGATGCATGCGCGGGCGCGCCGCGGCGTGTTGTCGCGCCCTTCGTTGCAGCAGGTGCGCGACTACCGTGCTGCGGTCGATATGCAGATGCAGCAGCGCTTGCGCGACGGCCTGCTGGATGCGCAGGCTTGCACCATCGTGCAGCTCGGTATCCAGCACGAGCAGCAACACCAGGAGTTGCTGCTGACCGATATCAAGCATGCGCTGTGGAGCAACCCATTGCAGCCGGCCTACCGTGACCGGCCCACGCCGCCTGCGGCCGTCGCCAGCCCGCTGCGCTGGCATGCGCGCGATGAGCAGATCGTCCAGATCGGCGCCGCCGCCTGGCCACAGGCCGACAGCTTCGCCTACGACAACGAATCGCCACGCCATCGCGTGCTGGTCGGTGCGCATGCGCTGGCCAGCCGTGTGGTCACCAACGCCGAGTTCCAGCAATTCATCGATGCCGGCGGCTACCGCAGTGCTGGTGCCTGGCTCAGCGATGGCTGGGCAATGGTGCGGGCACAAGGCTGGCAACAGCCGCTGTACTGGGATGAAGAGGGCCGCGAGTTCACGCTGGACGGTTGGCACACGCGCGATCCACATGCGCCGGTCTGCCACCTGAGCCTGTTCGAAGCCGATGCGTTCGCACGCTGGGCTGGCGCGCGCCTTCCCACCGAAGCCGAGTGGGAGCAGGCTGCGACCGGCGTGCCGGTACAGGGCAATTTCGTCGACACCGATGCGTTGCATCCGCGAGGCGCCGAAGCAGTGGACACCGGTATGCAGCAGCTGTTCGGCGATGTCTGGGAGTGGACCGGCAGCGCGTACCTGCCGTATCCAGGCTTTATGCCGTGGCCCGGATCGCTGGGCGAATACAACGGTAAATTCATGAATGCACAATGGGTCTTGCGTGGTGGCAGCTGTGCCAGCCCGGCCAGCCATCTGCGTGCCAGTTACCGCAACTTTTTCCCCTCCGATGCGCGTTGGCAATTTGCCGGCGTGCGCCTTGCCAAGGATCTGCCTTGAACGTCGCCGCCCATGCCATGCAACGCGCGCACGCCGCGCTGACCGACCTGCGCCCGCAGCCGGATGACATCACCGCCGATGCACTGGCGGGGTTGTCGCAAACGCCCAAGACGCTGCCGTCGAAATATTTCTACGATGCGCGCGGCTCGCAACTTTTCGAAGCCATTACGCAGCAGCCGGAGTACTACCTCACCAGTACCGAACTGAGTTTGCTGGAAGCCAGCATGGGCTCGATCGCACAGGCGATCGGCGCTGGCGTACACGTGGTCGAATACGGCAGCGGCAGCGGGCGCAAGACCGAATTGCTGCTGCAGGGCCTGCGCGATGTGGTGGCCTACACGCCGCTGGAAATCTCGCGTACTGCGTTGCTGGAAAGCACCGCGCGGCTGTCTCAGCAATTCCCGCAGGTCCAGATGCTGCCGGTGTGCACCGACTTCACCAAGCCGCTGCGCCTGCCCGATGCGCAGCGCCCGGCGCGACGGCACGTGGTGTTCTTTCCCGGCTCGACGCTCGGCAATTTCGCCGATGCGGCCGCGATCGAACTGCTGGATGCGATGCGCCAGACCATGGGCAGCGACGGTTGCGCCCTGATCGGTCTCGATCTGGACAAGGACGCCGGACTGATCGAAGCGGCCTACAACGACGCAGCCGGCGTTACCGCCGAGTTCACTCTGAACCTGTTGGCGCGGCTCAATCGCGAGATCGGGAGCGATTTCGATCTGGACGGCTTTCGTCACCACGCGGTGTATGTCCGTGAGCGCGGCCGCATCGAAACCTTCCTGATCAGCCAGCGCGCGCAGCGCGTGCGGGTCGGCGGCAAGGACGTCGCGTTTGCCGAAGGCGAAGCGATGCAGGTCGAATACAGCTGCAAGTACACCGACGCGCGCTTTGCCGAACTGGCTGCCGCAGCCGGGCTCAAGGTCACCCACGGCTGGAACGATGCCAAGGATTGGTTCGGCCTGCGCCTGCTGCGCCCACTGTGATCGCGCGGGGCAGGCGTGCAATCGCCCGATGATGCGCAGGTTGCCGCGTTGATCCGGCGCTTGCTTGCGCAACGTCGGCCCGGGCAATCGATTTGTCCCTCGGAAGTGGCGCGCGCGTTGAGCGATGACGCGGCGGTGTGGCGCAACCTGATGCCCCAGGTGCGTGCGGTGGCCGCAGCTGCTGCAGGCAGAGGCCTGGTACGGATCACCCAGCAGGGTCGAACTGTGGACCCTGCCACTGCACGCGGACCGATTCGCCTGATGCGTGGTTCGCATTTCGACTGACGTCGCATTGATTGGATACGCCAGCTGCCGCATGTAACTGGATTAAACCGAATGTCGTCGAGCGACTACATCGAAAAGATGTCATCGTTCGGCGACGTCAAGCCGCCTGCACCACATGCAACGCCTTGGGATTGCGCCACTGCGACAGCAGCACAGCTTCGCGCGCCTTGGCTTCCTGCAGATGCGCATGCTTGACGTGGCCATAGCCGCGAATGTGCTCCGGAATGCTGGCGATCTGCGCGGCCAACCCCACGTTATCGGCGTCCAGCCGTTCCAGCAGCATGTCCACGGTTGCGCTGTAGTCGGCAATCAGCTGACGCTCGCCACGCCGTTCTTGGCTGTAGCCAAAGACGTCGAGCTTGCCGCCTCGCAGGAACTTCAACCGCGCCAGCAGCTTGAAGGCGGTGAACATCCACGGCCCGTACTCGCGTTTGATCAGGTTGCCGTGCGCGTCTTTCTTTGCCAGCAATGGCGGCGCCAGATGGAAGCGCAGCGTGTAGTCGCCTTCGAACTGTTGTTGCAACCGGCGCTGGAAATCGCCACGCGTATACAGCCGCGCCACCTCGTATTCGTCCTTGTAGGCCATCAACTTGAAGGCGTAACGGGCCACCGCCTCGGTCAACGCGTTGCTGCCGGGGGCGCGCTGCAGCTCGTGTGCGCGTACGCGCTCGACCAGGCTGCGATAACGTTGCGCGTAGGCGGTATCCTGGTAGTCGGCCAGGAATGCGACGCGACGCGCGATGGCCTCGTCCAGCGAGTGCGCCAACTGCTCGTCGTCCAGCGGCGCGGCCGGCGCAGCGACCTCGCCATGCAGCGTGCTGCCATCGGTCTGTGCCAGCGCACGCGGTGCGCTCTGGCCGCTGAGATCGTGCTCTTCCCAGCTGCCTGGTCCGCGTGCATGCGGTGTATCGCCATGCAGATGTGCAGGCGCGTCGGCACCGGCCAGACCCGCAGCGCGTTGCACCGCCGGCAGATCGATCGCCGCCAGGCGCCCCCAGGCGAACGCCTGCTGATTCATCGCAACGGCTGCACCATTGAGTTCGATCGCGCGCATCAGCGCCGCATGCGACAACGGTACCAACCCGTGCTGCCATGCGTAGCCGAGCACGAACAGATTGCTGGCGATGGCGTCGCCCAGCAATGCCGTTGCCAGCTGCGTGGCATCCAGCAATAACGGCTCCTGGCCACCGAGCGCGGTGCGCACACCGGCAATGATCTCGGCAGCGGGAAACTGCAGGTCCGGTTGCGTGGTGAACGTGCCCGGCATTGCTTCATAGGTGTTGAGTACCACCTGCGTACGCCCGTCGCGCACCTTGGACAACGCCCAGTAATCGTTGACCACCACCATGTCGCAGCCCAGTACCAGGTCTGCTTCGCCTGCCGCGATGCGCACGGCATGGATGTCGGCGGGCTGGCGTGCGATGCGGATATGCGTGGTCACCGCGCCGCCCTTTTGCGCCAGGCCGGTCTGGTCCAGCACCGTGGCGCCCTTGCCTTCCAGATGCCCGGCCATGCCGAGCAGCGCGCCGATGGTCACCACACCGGTGCCGCCGACGCCGGTAATCAGGATATTCCAGGGCCGTTCCAGCGCGGTGCGCTTGGCCGGCTCGGGAAGCGCGTCCAGCAGCGCGCTGGCGTCGCGCCGCTTGCCCTTGCGCGGCGCACCGCCATGCACGGTGACAAAGCTCGGGCAGAAGCCGGAGACGCAGGAATAATCCTTGTTGCAGTTGGACTGGTCGATCTGGCGCTTGCGCCCGAATTCGGTTTCCTTCGGCAAGACCGACACGCAAAAACTTTTCTCGCCACAATCGCCGCAGCCTTCGCACACCAGCGAATTGATCATCACCCGCTTGGGCGGATCGATCAGTTTGCCGCGCTTGCGACGGCGACGCTTTTCGGTCGCGCAGGTCTGGTCGAAGATCAGGATCGATACGCCTTTGACGGTACGCAGATGCTGCTGCACTGCCTCCAGCTCGCCACGATCGTGAAACGCGACTTCGGCGGGGAACAGCTCGCGTCGCCGCGTCCACTTGCCGATGTCGTCGCTGACCACTGCAATCTCATGAATGCCTTCGGCGCGCAGCTGGTGGGCGATGTCCGGCACGGTGAGCGTGCCGTCCACCGGCTGCCCGCCGGTCATCGCCACCGCATCGTTGTAGAGAATCTTGTAGGTGATGTTGACGCCGGTGGCGACCGACTGCCGGATCGCCAGCGAGCCGCTATGGAAATACGTGCCATCGCCCAGGTTCTGGAACACGTGCGGGGTGTCGGTAAACGGTGCCTGCCCCGACCACGTCACCCCTTCGCCGCCCATGTGGGTGAAGGTGTCGGTGGCGCGGTTCATCCAGGTCACCATGTAGTGGCACCCGATGCCGCCCAGCGCGCGCGAGCCTTCCGGCACGGCGGTGGAGGTGTTGTGCGGGCAGCCGGAGCAGTAATGCGGCACGCGCGGGAATTGCGCACGCGGCAAGGCCATTTCCGCTTCCTTGGCATCCATCCAGCGCAGGCGCTGCTGGATCGAATCGGTATTGATCGTGCTCGATTGCAGCAGGCGCAGGATGCGCCTGCCGATCACCGCCGCGATGGTGGCCGGCGTCAGTTCGCCGGTGGATGGCAGGATCCACGCGCCCTGCTCATCGTACTTGCCGACGATGCTCGGCCGCGCACCGGCACTGGCCGGCCAGTTGTAGAACAGCTCCTTCATCTGGCGCTCGATGAAGGCTTTTTTCTCTTCCACCACCACGATGTCTTCCAGACCCTGCGCAAACGCGCTGATGCCCACCGGTTCCAGCGGCCAGGTCATGCCGACCTTGTAGACCCGGATGCCGATCTGCGCGCAGGCCTGCGCGTCCAGGCCCAGATATTCCAGCGCCTGCAACACATCCAGGTAGCTCTTGCCGGTGGTGACGATGCCCAAGCGTGCGTGCGGTGAATCCAGCACCACCTTGTCGATGTGGTTTGCGCGCGCAAAGGCCTGCGCGGCGGCAATCGCATAGCGATGCAGGCGCATCTCCTGATCCACCGGAGGGTCCGGCCAGCGGATGCTCAAACCGCCCGCCGGCAGCGCGAAATCCTCCGGCAGCACGATGGTGCGGGCGAACGGGTCCACGTTCACCGAGGCGGACGATTCCACCGTTTCGGCAATCGTCTTGAAGCCGATCCAGCGCCCGGTGTACCGGCTCATCGCCCAGCCCAGCAGGCCCATGTCCAGGATGTCCTGTACTCCGGCCGGGTTGAGGATAGGCATCATCGCGCTGACGAATTCGTCTTCGGACCCGTGCGGCAGGGTCGAACTGCGGCAGGCATGGTCGTCGGCGGCCAGCGCCAGCACGCCGCCAAACGGCGAGGTGCCGGCGGCGTTGCCGTGCTTGAACACGTCGCCGCTGCGGTCCACGCCCGGCCCTTTGCCGTACCACATGCCGTAGACGCCCTGCACTTTCGCGCCGGGGAACAGGTTGGTCTGCTGGGTGCCCCACACCATGGTGGCGGCAAGGTCCTCGTTCAGGCCCGGAGTGAAGGTGACCTTGGCCGCGTCCAGATGTTTGCGCGCCCGCCACAGTTCCAGGTCCAGACCGCCTAGCGGACTGCCGCGGTAGCCGCTGATGAAGCCGGCGGTCTCCAGCCCGGCGGCGTCATCGCGCAGGCGCTGCAGCAGCGGCAGCCGCACCAGCGCCTGCACACCGGACAGGTAGATGCGCCCATCGGTGCGCGTGTACTTGTGGTCCAGCGTGTAGTCCGTATCCACCCCGCCGAGCTCCGGCGTGTTGGCAGAGTCGGGGGAAGAAAGCGCAGCAGTACTGGTCATGGCGTGCCCGAAAAGGGTGGCTGGGCCCCGGTGCATGTCATCTGAAACTATTTGACGCACCCGACGGATTCCAAAACGGCGGTGCAAAGTGTAACAGTCAGCTTTCACGCACCTGTCCCTGTGCGGATGCGCAGCCGACGCGCTGCGGGTAGGATGGGGATGGGAAGGGGTCGTTTGCTGTCAGGGGAAAACACAGTGAAAAGGAAATACGCGTGGGCCGCTCTGGCCCTGCTCGGAGGGGTGTGGTCGTTGACGCAGGCGCAGAGCTTGCCCAAGCCCAAGGAGTTCTATTTCGACGAAGACCGCGGTACCACCAAGGCCGTGGTGGCCGTACAAGGCCAGGGCGATGCAGTCGTCGACCGGCTGGCGGCGATGGTGCAGCGTGACGCGCGCGCGGCCGATCCACGCGCGCAGTTGGCGGCGCTGGCCTACGCCGGTGGGCGCGCCCAGCTGGGCGATGAGTTGTATCAGGGCGCGCTGGCGCTGGTCTCCAACGGCAGCCAGCAGTACCGGGCCATCACCTGGAACTATGGGTGGGACCTGCTGCGTGCCGACCAGCCCGACAAGGCGCTGCAGCAATGGGCCACCCTGGCCAATGGCCGTCCGGCCACGCCGGAATGGCTGCCAACCACGGCTGCACTGGCGCTCTGGCGCGCCGGGCGCAAGCAGGAGGCAGTCGAGTGGTATGCAGCAGCCGTGCGCACCTGGCCGGACCGTTGGAGCAGCCCCGCCAACTACGCCAGCCTGTTGCCGGAATGGCGCGAAGCAGAGCGCGCCAGCCTGGCCGAGGTCTTTGCGGCCTGGCAGGCCAACCCGCCAGCGTTTCCGTAAGTGCCTCGCCGCGCTGCGGGGAGTTCCTGCGGCGCGGATGGTGCAGCGGGCTGATGCTGTGCTAGGCATTTTTTGCCGATCAACCTGGTCTCTATCTGGTGCGTCGGCGTGCCGCTTACTTGAAACAAGACGCATAGCGCCGATTCCGCCATCTCGGTGAAATCCGACCGGATCTGTGCGCCTGAGTGGAGCGATGGCTGGGCGCTTTGCTTTCCGACCTTGCGAGGTCGATGCGGGAGAAGCAAAGCGCTGGTCTGCGGCCTGGCAGCAGGGTCTTGCCCGCCCACCAATCGCAGGGCACACGCCGCAAGGACGTCCTTGCCGGCTCTTGCGCGCATCCGTGTCGCCCAAGAGCCGCGACGGTGGGCGGGCAAGGACCAGTCGAGATGGTCGATGCGCAGAGCTTAAAAATACGGCCAGTCCACTGGCTGGTGCGGCGTCCTTAGCTCTTCAATGAAGTCACCAACGAACTGTCCAGTGCGGTGTCCCGCAATCGGCGAGGGCGCCGCGTTTTCGATACGCTGGCTTCAGCTTTGGGAAACAGTGCGGTAGTTGGAGCTCCGCGGTGACCGGAGCTTGGCGGCGTGCACCGTGCACCCCAGCCAGGCTAACGCATCCAACGATGCGCGCACCGCGCGCTATGCGATCCTGTGCATCGCTTTCCAACGGACACGATCGCATATGGCGGTGGATGCATTTGCCTTGATTCTGGCCATGTTGGGGCTGGGCCTGCTGTTCGCCCGCCTGCGGGTGTTGCCGGACAACAGCGCCGATGTGCTCAACCGCATCGTGCTGTACATCTGCCTGCCGGCGTCGGTGCTGACCTATGTCCCGCGCCTGCATCTGGACGCTTCGCTCGGTGGGGTGATCGCCACGCCATGGCTGCTGACCGCCATCATCGTGCCGCTGCTGTGGGGCTGCAGCCGCCTGTTGCGCTTGGGCCGCGCCGAATACGCCGCGCTGCTGATGTGTGTGGTGTTTACCAATTCCAGCTTTATCGGCTTTCCGATGGTGCGCGCGCTGATCGGCGATCACGCGCTGCCGTATGCGGTGGTCTACGACCAGTTCGGCACCTTCGTGTTGCTGTCCACGTTCGGGCTGTATGTGCTGGCCCGGTACAGCGGCGATACCCCGCCGACCGCACGGCTGATCGTGATGCGCGTGCTGCAGTTCCCGCCATTGTGGGCGCTGCTGTTCGCCTTGACCCTGATGCCCGAGCAGCAGCCGGTCTGGATTGGCTCGGGCCTGAAGAACCTGGCCGATGCGATGTTGCCGCTGGTGATGCTGTCGGTGGGCTTTTCGCTGCAGCTGCGCCTGCCTGCCGACGAACTCAGGCCCTTGGCCGTCGGCCTGGTGTTCAAGCTGCTGCTGATGCCGGTCCTGGCCTTGCCGTTGTCCTGGGTGCTGGGCCTGCATGGGCAGATGCTGCAGACCAATGTGCTCGAATCGGCCATGCCCACCATGATCACCGCCGCCGCGCTGGCCATCTCGCACCGGCTGGCGCCACGCCTGGCTGCGGCGATGGTCGGCTACAGCATCCTGCTGTCGCTACTGACGCTGCCTGCGTGGGCCTGGCTGCTGGCGCAGCTGGTGGCGTAAGGCCGTAACGCTCCCAACAGCCAGAACGCGGTGGTGCCGTACGCACGTGCTTGTTCGAGCTGCGGTAAACCAGGACCTGCAACATCGGTGCCATGCTGCATTGCGACGCCGCGGCCGAGCGATGCGCGCGGAAGATCCTTGCGCCGTGCCAGGCTCCCATCGTTTCGTTGCCACGCACCGCTGCGGCGCAGGGCCTCGCGCTCATCGGCTGAAGGTCTGCGCTGTCGTTGCCTGCCCCCGCAGCAGTGCGTTTAACGCGTTTCGACTACTTCCTCACCTTGCCGCGGTGTACGCTGCCGGCTTGCTCCCGGAAGCGAGGCGTGCATGAAGACAGTCCTGGTGGCCGCCTCCAAAGGCGGCGTCGGCAAGACCACGATCGCCACCAATCTGGCCGCACATGCGGCGTTGCAAGGCCAGCGCACCGTGCTGGCAGATGCCGATCCGCAAGGCTCGTCCACCCGCTGGGCAGAGCGCCGCGCCAGCCTGGAAAGTGCCGTCTTGCCGATCGATGCCACCAAGCGCCGCAGCTGGCAGAGTGCGGTGCCGGACGGCACCGATACCCTGATCGTCGATGCGCCGGCCGGCGCCATGGCCGAGGACCTGAGCGGATTTCTCGACCACGTCGATGCCATCGTGGTACCGGTGCTGTCCTCGGCGCTGGATATCGAAGCGGTGGTCGGCTTTCTCAACACGCTGGCCAAGGTGCCGCGCGTGCATCAGCGCAAACTGCCGGTGGGCCTGGTGCTCAATCGTGCCCGCCCCTGGACCCAGACTTCGCAACAGGCCGCCGACATGATCGGCAGCTGGCCGTATCCGCTGGTGACCCAACTGCGCGACACCCAGGCCTATGTGGTGATGGCCGGGCTGGGACGTAGCTTGTTCGACTACCGCTCGGCGCAGGTGCGCGACCATCAACAGGACTGGGAGCCGCTGTTCAAGTGGCTCAGGAAGTCCTAGAACCGGAAAGTTCCTATGCGCGAATTGATCTTGTTGCGACACGCCCACGCCGAACCGGCCGATACCGGCCAAGCCGATTTCGATCGCCCGCTGTCGCCGCACGGCATCGCCGAGGCCGAAGCGGCCGGGCGTTGGTTGCGCGAGCAGCGGCTGGTGCCCGACCGGGTGCTGTGCTCACCGGCCCGCCGCGCCCGCGAAACCCTGGAGGCGGTGCTCGAGCTCACCGGCTACATCGAACAACGGCTGGACGAACGTATCTATGAGGCCACGCCCGGCACCCTGGCCAGCCTGGTGGACGAACATCGCGAGGCCGAGCGCCTGCTGCTGGTGGGCCACAACCCTGGCCTGGAACGGCTGGCCGCGCTGATGCACAGCGGCCAGACCGGCGATTACCGCGGCATGCCCACCGCCTCGATCGCGTTGCTGGCCTTGCCGCTGGACGCCACCACCGAGCCGGGCATCGCCCGCCTGACCGCCTTCTGGTGGCCTTGATCCGTGTCATCGTCGCTGCGCTGGTACGCCTGGCTGGCGCTCTGGGTCGTATTTCCCTGCATGGCGCAGCAGAAGGTGCAGTCCATCGACCCGGCGCAATCGCGCTTCGGGTTCGAGATCAAGACCCGCTTCGGGACGAAGATCGAGGGGTTTTTCCCGCGTTTTCGCGGTGACGTAGTGACGTTGGCCGATGGGCGTCAGCAGGTGCGTTTCCGGCTGGACGCCACTCAGGTGGAGATCCCCGGCAAGGACCGGTACACCAGCTGGATGCGCGGCGAGGATTTTTTCGACGTTGCGCAGTACCCGGTCGTCGAATTCGAGTCGCTGCCGTATGTCGACGCAGTCGTGAAGCAGGGTGGCGACATCGTCGGCAACCTGACCATCCGCGGAATCACGCATCTGGAAACGCTGCATGTGGTGCCGGCTGAATGCACGCGGCCGGGCTATGATTGCGACGTGATCAGTCGAGGGACGGTCCTGCGTGGACGTTACGGAATGAATGCGTGGCAGATGGCCCTGGGCGACAGGGTGACGTTCATTCTGCGTGGGCGCCTGCAGGAGGCACGGCGCCCGTGACGTATCTGTTGAGGGTTTGCGTGCTGGCAACGTTGTTGCTCGGCACCGGATGCGCCAGTCTGTCACAAACCGAACGCAACCGTGCCGCAGGTGTCGCCGCTGCGGCACGCAGCACGGCGGTCAATTGCACCCAGGCCAATCGCTGCGCGCAACCCTCGCCATTGCGCGCGCTGGGCGGCGAGGCGATCACCGCCTCCACACCAGTGGCGCCGCGGCATTACGCCACCATCGTCGACCATGGCGAAGAATCGCTGGTGGCCCGGCTCAACCTGATCCGCAGCGCCACCCGCAGCATCGATCTGCAGACCTACATTTTCGATAAGGACGACAGCGCGCGCATGGTGCTGGACGCACTGGTGGACGCCGCCCAGCGTGGGGTCAAGGTGCGCATCCTGATCGATCAATTGTCGGCGATCGCCGATCTGCAGATTCTCGGTGCGCTCGCCAGCAGCCATGAAAACCTGCAGCTGCGCATCTACAACCCCACCTTCGGCAAGGTCAAACTCAATTACTTCGATTATGCCGGCAGCGTGCTGTGTTGCTTCCGCCGCTTCAACCAGCGCATGCACAACAAGCTGCTGGTGGTGGACGACGTGCTGGGCGTGGTCGGTGGGCGCAATTACCAGGACGACTATTACGACTGGGACAGCGAGTACAACTTCCGCGACCGCGACGTGATTCTGGCCGGGCCGGAAGTGCGCGCCATGGCCGCCAATTTCGATGCGTTCTGGCGTGCCCGGCGCAGCGTACCGGCCGAGCGTCTGAACGATGTCGGGCGCCTGCTGCTGGAGCAGGGCGTGCCGACGATGCCGCCGGCCGAATTCCGCCGGCCCGACCGGGTGGCGCGGGTAGACCGCGAAGCGCGCGACCCGCAATTCGTGCGCGACGCCTTCGTGACCCCGGCCATGCCGGTGCAGCGTGTGCTGTACGTGGCCGATCTGCCGCAAAAACACCGCCGGGAACATGCGGCCAAGGCAGTGTCCACGGCGCCGGAACTGGATGGCCTGATTGCCGGCGCGCAGCAGGAAGTGCTGCTGCAGACCCCCTACTTGGTGTTGTCCGACCAGGCGCAGGCGATCTTCCGCACGTTGCGCAAACACCCGCAGCCGCCGCGCATCGTGGTGTCGACCAATAGCCTGGCCGCCACCGACAACCCCATCGTGTATGCGCTGTCGTACAAGTTCAAACGCCGCAACCTGCGCGAGCTGGGCTTCAATGTGTACGAGTTCAAGCCGTTTCCGCTCGATGCCCCGGTGGATTACGCCAACCTGGTGCCGGACCCGCTCAACCCCGCCTCCGACGTCAATCAGGACAGCCGCAACAATCGCCTGATCGGCGGCAGCGCAGCGGGCAATGCGATGCGCGGCAGCAGCGGCCCGGAGGGCAGCGCCAGCGCGAGCGCCGGCAACGTGCTGCGCGGCAGTGGTGGCGGCCGTGCGCCGGGTGGGAGCGAGGTCGATCGGCGCGTGCTGCGGACCGAAACGCGGCCCTCGTTCCTGGGCACGCGCGCGGTCAACAAGCCGCTGCCGGTGACCCGCGCCGGTGCGCGCATGGGCTTGCATGCCAAGTCGTTGGTGGTGGATCGCCGCATCGGCGTGATCGGTACGCACAACTTCGACCCGCGCAGCGAGAACTACAACACCGAAGCGGCCGTGGTGATCGACGATGCGCGCTTTGCGCAGGCGCTGGCTGCCAGCATCGAACGCGACATCGCTCCGGAAAATGCGTGGACGGTGGCGCCGCGCGAAAAGCCGCCGGTGCTGAGCGGGTTGAACTACAGCGTGGGCAAGGTCTCCGAAGCCTTGCCGGTGCTGGATTTCTGGCCATGGCGCTACGCCACCAACTACCAGTTCCAGCCCGGCCCGGATTGTCCGTTTCCGCTCAAGCGGCAGGACCCGCAGTTCCGCCAGTGCTATGTGGCGGTGGGCGATTTCCCGGAGGTCAATGTCGGCCCGAAGTGGCTGCTGGTGCGCATGCTGACCGCTTTCGGCGCCGGGCTGGTACCGATTCTCTGATCGGCTGGCGTGCCAGGCGGGTCGCAGCAGCGAGTGCCTGAGCGTGCAGCACGTTGTGGTTGGATGGACGCAGTTTGGCTGCGGATCGGCTCCTGGACACCGGAAATCGCCGAAGCAGCTGCAGTTGCCACCGGCAAGTGTCGCGCAACGCATCGGCGCCGCCAACGAATGCTGTCAGGCGCCGGCACCACTCCCCAGTTGCATCGCACCCCAGGCGCCTGGATGCTCTTGCTCTTGCGCTTCCCATTCTCCACTCCCAGCCCATGACCTTCCGCGAACCCGTCGATCTAGCCGCCCTCAATGCCGCCAGCCGCGATACCTTGATCGAGCATCTGGGCATCGTCTTCACCGAGGCCGGTGACGATTGGCTGCGCGCCACCATGCCGGTGGATGCGCGTACCAGGCAGCCCTATGGCCTGCTGCACGGTGGCGCCTCGGTGGTGCTGGCCGAAACGGTGGGCAGCAGCGCCGGCAACCTGTGCGTGGATATGGCGACCCAGATCTGCGTGGGCCTGGAGATCAATGCCAATCACCTGCGCGCTGCCACCCAGGGGCTGGTGACCGGCACTGCGCGGGCAGTACATGTGGGGCGTAGCACGCATGTCTGGGACATCACCATCGAAAACCCGGCCGGCAAACGCGTCTGTGTGTCGCGATTGACCCTGGCAGTGGTCCCACGCAGCAATGGCTGAGCTCGTCCGGCAGCGGCATGCATGGAACAGCGTCATCCGCTGCCGGCACTGCGCGGCGGCCACGCTGCTGTCACAATGGTTGCGCCTCCTTCCCCCGTTACCGGTTCCGTTCGTCGAATGAGCGAGTCATCCCTGGACGCCACGCGCGACGCTGGCGGCGCGTTGCGTTGGTTCCGGTATCTCTACCGGGTGCCACTGTTATTGCTGCATCTGTGTCTCGGCCTGCCGGTCACCATGCTGTGCGTGGTGGTACCGGCGCTGGCGCGGATCCGCATCGGGCACGACGACACCCTGGAGGAGCGGATGATCCGCTGGTGGCAGGGCACCCTCATGCGCGTGTTCGGCTTCCGGCTACGCCGTTTCGGGACGCCGCTACCGGGCGCGACCCTGTTCGTGGCCAACCACGTCAGCTGGGTGGATATCTCCATCCTGCACAGCCAGCGGGTGATGGGGTTCGTGGCCAAGCGCGAAATTGCCGGCTGGCCGCTGGTGGGCTGGCTGGCGACCAAGGGCCAGACCATCTTCCACCAGCGCGGCAATACCGAATCGCTGGGCGGGGTGCTGCAGGAAATGCTGCTGCGCCTGCAAAGCGGCAAGCCGGTGGGGGTCTTCCCGGAAGGACGTACCCGTGGCGGTACCGAAGTGGGCCCGTTCCATGCGCGCATCTTCCAGGCAGCGGTGGAAGCCGGCGTGCCGGTACAGCCGGTGGCGCTGCGGTACGGGTTGCGCGGCAACGCGCAGGCGGTGGTGGCCTTCGGTGAGCGCGAGAGTTTCTTCGCCAATATCGTGCGCCTGCTGGGCGAGCCGTCGCGGTTGGCCGAAGTGCATTTTCTCGAGCCGATTCGCGCGCTGGACATCGAAGGCCGTCGTCGCATGGCCGAGACCTCGCGCCAACGGATCGTCGCAGCGATGGAGTCCTAGCCGACGATGCGCGCGCGCCTCTCCCCTGCGGCCAGCCGCAACGCCGGTGCGATACGCGCATGAACGCCTCCGACTACTTGCCGCCGCGCTGGCTGCGCAATCCGCACGTGCAATCGGTGCTGGGCAGCAGCGCCCTGCGGCGCATCCGCAGCCGTCAGTTGCTGGCCGCCAGCGGCGCGGTCACCAGCGAACATATCCTCGATGGCGGCGACGGTGTGCGCCTGCAGGGCTGGATGAGCGTCCCGCCCGGCGATGCGCCGCCACGCGGCACCGTGCTGTTGCTGCATGGCTGGGAGGGCAGCGCCGATTCCAATTACATGCGCCTGACCGCCGCGCGCCTGCTCGGTCTGGGCTACCAGGTGTTCCGGCTGAACTTCCGCGACCACGGCGGTACCCACCATCTCAATGTGGACCTGTTCCACTCCGACCGCATCGAAGAAGTGGTCAATGCCGCAGGCGATCTGTGGCGGCGTTTTCCTGCGCCGCAATTGCTGGCTGCAGGGTATTCGCTGGGCGGCAATTTCGCGCTGCGGCTGGCGCTGCGTGCGCCCGCCGCCGGCCTGCCGCTGGCGCGCGTGGCGGCGGTGTGCCCGCTGCTGGACCCGGCCGCCACCATGACCCGGCTGGAAAAGGGCCCGCAGTTCTACGATTGGTACTTCCGCCGTAAATGGCGCGAATCGCTGCTGCGCAAGCGCAAGCTGTTCCCCGAGCAGCACGGGTACGACGACGCCACCCTGGCGCTGGACATGCGCGGGCTGATGGCCTGGCTGGCGGTGAAACACACCGGGCATGGCTCGCTGGAAGCATACTTCGACAGCTATTCGATTGCCGGCCAACGCCTGGCCGACCTGCAGGTGCCGGTCGACATCCTGATGGCCGAAGACGACCCGGTGATTCCGTTCGAAGATTTCGCCGCCTGGCAGTTGCCGGCGCATGCGCAGCTGGAAATCGCGCGCTGGGGCGGGCATTGCGGCTTTCTGGAAAACGCCCGCGGCGATGGCTTTGCCGAACGCTGGGTGGCCGAGCGGCTGACCACGGCGCGCGAATGACGCTGAGGCGACATCCGTCCATGGATGCAGTGATCGCCGTTTTGCCAGTGGGCGTCGGTTGCGTGATGGTCTACTTCAGCGCGATCAGCCTCTACACCTATCTGCAGACCGGGGAGATCCTGTTCCGCTCACGCGCAGGATCGGTTTCCGTGGGCGCCCATGCTGCGCTGTGGCATCTGGCCCAGTTGGTGTTTGGGGCGCTGTGCGTGGCCTATGGCGCGAGCGTGCTGCGTCGGAAGTTGGCACGCGTTTCAACCTCTGGCCGGGGGCGAACGAGCGATGTGGGTTCGCACCGCCGATAACGCCCAGCTTGCACACGGCGCCGGCACAGCGCCAGACGGCAGCGTCCGTTGCACATGCAAGCGCCCCAGCGCGCATCGTTACAATAGCGGTTTGTCCAGGACCCGCCGCCGCCATGCAAGACGCCATTCTTCAAGCCCTGCGCCGCAATGCGGCCGACGATGCGGTGGCGCTGGCCCGCGAGTGGGTCACCAACGCGCCCGACCACGCCGCCGCCCACCGCTGGCTGGCGCTTGCGCTGCAGCAGCAAGGGCAGCCGGCGCTGGCGCTGGACAGCATCGATACCGCGCTGACGCTGGCGCCCGAAGATGCCGACCTGCATCTGCTGCGCGCCGGCGCATTGCTGGCCACGCGCGATCTGTCCGCCGCCGATGCCGCGCTGTCGCGCAGTACCGCGCTGGATCCCAATCAGTTCAATGCCTACGTCATGCAGGCGCATCTGGCGGTGGCACGCGGCGATCTGGACGAGGCCGAGCGGCTGAGCCGCACTGCCGCGCGCCTGGCGCCAGAACATCCGCAATTGCTGGCGGTCGATGGCGTGGTGGAAATGCGCCGCGGCCAGGACGACCGCGCGCTGTCGCTGCTCACCCGCGCCGCCGAGCAGCTGCCGGACGATGCCCGCGTGCTGTTTTCGCTGGGCTTTGCGTATCTGCAGAAAGAGCATTTTGCGTTCGCCGAGCGTGCCTTCGAGCGCGTGATCGAGCTCAATCCCCCCGGCACCGCGCTGCGCGCCTTCATTGCCCAACTGGCGCAGCGCCAGGGCCGCCTGGACGACGCAGTGGCGGCGATGCAGGGCGTGCTCGACCAGCCCGGCGGCGATCTGCCGGCCATGCGCCGGCTCGCCGGCGAAATGGAGCTGCAGGCCGGTCGCCCCGATCAGGCCGCCGCGCACCTGCGCCTGGCACTGGCGCACTGGCCGGCCGACCGCCGCACGCTGCACGCGCTGCTCACCGCCTGGGAGCGGCTGGGCGCGGTGGACGATGCGCGCGACACCCTGGATGCGGCACTGGCCACCTCGGCCACTGCGCACGACCTGTGGCTGGCCCGCCTGGCGGTCGAGCCGGTCGGTGGGCCGCAGGCGCAGGCAGTGATCGAGCGCTGGCTGCTGGCCATGCCCGAACACCTGCCGGCCCTGGAAGCGCTGATGCGCGTGCACGACATGCAGGGCCAGGCCGACGCAGCGGAGATGGTGGCGCGTCAGATCGTGGCGGTGGAGCCGGGCCGCATCAGCGGCGAGCAGCGCATTGTCGAAGCCTTGCTGCAACGCGACCCACCGGCGGCGATCGCCTGCGTCGAATCGTTGATCGAATCGCTGCCTGCACCGCAGCAGACCGTGCTGCGGCCATGGTTGGGCAATGTGCAGGACCGCGCCGGCCAGCCCGATGCCGCCGTGGGTACCTGGATGCAGTTCCATCGCGAACAGGCCCAGCATCGGCTGCCGTTGCCGCCGCAGGCAGCCAAGCAGCCGACGCAGTGGCCTGCGCTGGGCAGCATTCCCGACAGCGTCACCGCGCGCCCGCTGTTCGTGTGGGGCACGCCCGGCTCGCATGTCGAACGCCTGGTCGCGGTGATGGGCGCGGCCACCCCACTGGTGCGTGGCGACCGCTATGGCACCACGCCGCCATCGGATGCGCTGCAGAGCTACCGCACCCTCGAACAGTTGGCTTCCGGCGAATTGGCACCGACGGCGCTGGTGGAAGGCTGGAAGGCGCAACTGCCGCGCCGCGGCATCGACGACGGCAATGTCATCGACTGGCTGCTGTGGTGGGACAACACTCTGCTGACCGCGCTGCGCCCGCATCTGCCCGAGGGCCGGCTGGCGATCGCGCTGCGCGACCCGCGCGACATGTTGCTGGACTGGCTTTCGGCCGGTGCGTCGGCGCCGCTGGCGCTGCAATCGCCGCAGCAGGCCACCGACTGGTTGTTGATCGCGCTGGAACAGCTGGCCACGCTGCACGAGCGCGACCTGTACCCCCACCGCATCATCCGGCTGGACGGGATCGAAAACGACCCGCAGGGAATTTCGACGGCCCTGGAGCAGGCGTTCGGACTGAGCTTCCCGCTGGTCGAACCGCGCGGCCCGGCGCGGTTGGCCTCCGGCCGCTGGCGCGATTACCGCGACGTGCTCGGCGCGCAGTTCGATCTGCTCACCCTGATCGCGGTGCGCTTCGGCTACCCGCAGGACTGAGGCGCCATCAACGCGGTCGTGCCCACGGCAGGTGGGCGTGGCCGCCGCCTCGCGCTGCTGCAGTGCATGCAGGCGCGGTATGAGCGTGGCGGTAAACCCGGCCGAGCGCATCAGAAGGTTCCATGGCCACGTCTTCCGCTGCGGCGCAGAGCCAGGCACCCTGATCCGTATCGCTTCTCTCGGAGACCCGCCATGCGTCTGACCAGCAACAGCATCGAAAACGGCACGCCCATCGCGGTGGAATTTGCCGCCGGCACGCCGGAGGGCTTTGCGCCCAACCGCAATCCGCACCTGGCCTGGCGCGAGGTGCCGGCCGGCACACAGTCGTTTGCGCTGCTGTGCCTGGACCCGGACGTGCCGACCGTGCCCGAGACCGTCGGCCGCGACGACCTGCAGATTCCCGTCGAGCAGCCACGCACCGATTTTGTGCATTGGGCCATGGCCGATATCCCCGCCGATGTGCATGAGATCGCGGCGGGCAGCTGCAGCGACGGCTTCGTGGTCAAGGGCAAGCAGCAGCCCCCCGGCCCGGCCGGTGCCCGGCAGGGGCTGAATTCCTACACCCAGTGGTTCGCCGGCAATGCCGACATGGCCGGCGACTACCGCGGCTACGACGGCCCGTACCCGCCGTTCAACGACCTGCGCGTGCACCGGTATTTCTTCCGCGTGTTCGCGCTGGACGTGGCCAAACTCAGCCTGCCCGACAGCTTCTCCGCCGCCGATGTGCTGTCGGCGATGCAGGGTCATGTGCTGGCCGAAGCGGCGTTGCACGGTACCTACACCTTGAACCCGTCGCTGCGCTGAGCGATCGCGCCGATGGCGGCGGTCGCTCCATCCCCCATGACGCCAGCCACGTTCGGCCGGCGTCGCAGCACAGGCAATCCCCCTTGAACGCATTCCAGATTGGCAATCAAACCGGCCTCGAGAGCCTGGTTGCGGTCGAGATGCCCGAACCAGTTGCAGGGGCTGGTGAGGTCATCGTCGCTCCGCGACTGGTCGGGCTGATCAACCGCGACCTGCAGATCCTGAAGGGCACCTACGGCGGCAAGCTTGCGCCCGCGCGCGTTCCGGTTGCCGAGGGTGTGGGCATCGTGACCTGCGTCGGCGCAGGCGTCAGCCAGGTCGCGCCTGGCGACCGTGTCGTCAGTGGGCACTTTCCCACCTGGCTGGATGGCAGGTTCGATGCCGAGATGTTCGCCCACGACCTGGGCGTGACCCACGACGGCTGGCTGGCCGAAAAGGTGTCGCTGCCTGCCAGTGCCCTGATCAAGGTGCCTGCGTCGCTGGAGGACGAAGATGTCGCTGCGCTGGCATCGGCTGCGGTGACCGCCTGGCACGCGCTGGTGGAAGTGGCCAGGATCAAGGCCGGCGACCTGGTGCTGTGCCTGGGAACCGGTGGCGTCTCGATGGCTGCGCTCCAACTGGCCAAGCTCCACGGTGCCCGCGTCGCCATCACCTCGTCCAGCGACGACAAGCTCGAGCTCGCACGCCGCCTGGGCGCCGACATCACCGTCAACTACCGCACCCACCCCGACTGGGCCGAGGCGGTGATGCAGCTGTCCGGCGGCGGCGCGGACGTCGTCATCGAGACGGGCGGGCAGGACACCTTGGGCCAGTCGATCAAGGTGGCGGCCGCGAATGCGACCATCGTGGTGATCGGCGTGACCCCCGGCGCGGCCTCGCCGATTCCCGACTACGTGGCGTTGATCCGCAAGAACGTGACCATTCGCGGGATCGCCAACGGAAGCCGGGCGATGTTCGTGGACCTGCTGCAGGCGATCGAGCAGCACCGCATCAAAACCCTGCACAGCAAGACGTTCCGGTTCGACCAGGCGCCCCAGGCCTTGGACTATTTCGCCAAGGCGCAACACGTGGGCAAGGTCCTCATCCGGTTCTGATGCGGGTAGCGGCGTCGCAGGGTGCGCGGCCCAATGCTGCAGCCGCGCTAGCTGCCGGCCTCGATCATCTGGTCGAGCACGTACACCGGTTTGGTACCAGGCTCGCTGCCGGCCGGGTAGCGGGTCACGCGTAGCAGGGTGCGTATGCCGTCTTCATGGTCGAAACCCTCGATCGTGCCCTCGTAGGGCTGCCATGATGTTGCGGCCTGTACGGTGGCAGGTGCGTCCGGGTCGTGCTCGCGCACTTGCAGGCAGCGCCGCGCGGGGTCGGAAACGCAGGGCATGGTCTCTGCGGCGACTTCGATCAACAGCGTCTGCCCCGGCCCGCCATAACCGGTGTCCGCAGTGGGCGTGCCGCCGAAGATCAGCACGGTGCCGTCGCTGCGGGTCAGGGTCAGGCGGGGCGCGGCTGCTGCGTTGTCCATGATCACTGCGAAGCGCCCGGACAACAGGTCGCTGGCCGCGCGCTCCTGCGCCATCCGGCGTGCATCGGCGCACATTCGCTTGCTCGAGACCACCCGGCCAATCTGCACGTGCGCCTCGGCCACGCGGTAGGTGGCGCCCAGCGCGTTGCAGGTCTGGCTGACCTGGATGCGCTGATCGCTGAAATCCAGTTGCACTGGCGGCACGCCGTCGACGAACAGGCTGCGCAAGGCCGTGCCATGCGCATCGCTGGCCCGCTGCAGGTGCCAGTGCTGCGCGCGCAGGGCGGCGCGTAACGGGACATTGTCCGTGTCAGAGGGAGCGGCGACCGGCGCCCGCGCAGCAGCATGGCTGGAGCCGGGCGGCTCCGGCGATGCACCCGACCCGCAGGCCGTCACGCCCGCCGCCAGCAATGCTGGGGCCAAGAACACGGCACGCATGCGCAGCTCCCGGTGATCGATGCGTCAGTGATACCGCCAGCGTGCGCCCGCGGCAATGACCGGCGTCACGACGTGGACGCCCCGGAGCGCCAACCAACGACCGCGCGCACTGCCAGGCGGGCGCGGGCGCTGCCCGGAATCGGCTGCTGTCGCCGGTCCGCTGCAGTGCCCAGCGTGCCGTCCACAATCTCTCGGGGGCGGCGCTTTGCGTTCCTGGCGCCTGGCCCGCATGGCGCAACCATCGCGACCTGCAGGCCAGGTAGGGGCGGTCGGGTGTCAGCCCGCAGCCGCCGGCAGCCACAGCAGCAGGGCGGCGCCCAGCAGCATGCGGTACACCGCAAACACCGTGAAACGGTGCTTTTTGATATAGCCCAGCAGCCACTTCACCACCACAAAGCCGGTGATGGTCGCCGCCACGAAGGCCACGGCCACATCGGTCCAGTTTTCGGTGCCGAAACCGCCTTCCTTGTACATCTCCAGCAGCGCGTAACCGCTGGCCGCGAACATGGTCGGAATGCCCACCATGAACACGAAATCCGCCGCTGCCGAGCGCTTGCTCAGGCCCAGCAGCATCGCGATGAAGATCGTCGAGGCCGAGCGCGACGTACCGGGAAAAACACCGGCCACGACCTGCGCCAGGCCCACTGCGATGGCCACCTTCCAGGTCACCACATCGCGCTCGGGCAGCTTGCCGGCGAAGTGTTCGGCCACCAGCATCCACACCCCGCCGATCAGCAACGCCCAGGCGACCGGTTGGAGCGTTTCGGGCAATTGCCAGCCGGCCTTGCGCACGATCAGCCCGACCACCGCGGTGACCAGGAAGGCCACGCCCACCTTGAGCACGTAGTCGCGGTTGGCGCGCTCGCCCAGGCCGGTGGCCAGGCTCCACAGGCGCTGCCGCAGCGCCAGGCAAATGGCCAGGATCGCGCCGGCCTGGATGACGATATTGAAGAAGTCAGAACGGCGTCCGAGCCATTGTTCGGCGATCAGCAGGTGGCCGGTGCTGGAGATCGGCAGAAATTCGGTGAGGCCTTCGAGAATGCCCAACAGCAGGGCGGAAATCAGATCGGACATCGGACTGGGCAGGGGTGAGGGAGGCGCCAGGATAGTGCATTGCGGCATGCACCACATCGGTGCTCCGCGTTTCCATCTTTGCACCTGAATAGTGCGATACGGCTTTTACGGTCGCGAGCGATGTAAGCAAAATCAAGGGCTTGTGAAGCACCAAGGCTTGGCACGGTCCCTGCTGTAGTACCGCCCACGAGCCACTTAACTCCTGCCTGAGGTTTCTTCCGATGTCCGTGGAAAATGTTGAAAAGCTGATCAAGGACAACAAGGTCGAGTTCGTCGACCTGCGCTTCGTCGATATGCGTGGTGTACAGCAGCACATCACCTTTCCGGTCAATATCATCGAGCCGGCGCTGTTTGAAGAAGGCAAGATGTTCGACGGCAGTTCGATCGCGGGCTGGAAGGGCATCAACGAGTCGGACATGGTGTTGCTGCCGGACGCCGGCACCGCGTATCTGGATCCGTTCTTCGCCGATCCGACCATCGTGCTGACCTGCGACATCCTCGACCCGGCCACCATGCAGAGCTATGAGCGCGATCCGCGCGGCATCGCCAAGCGCGCCGAGGCCTATCTGAAATCCTCCGGCACCGCCGACCAGGCGTTCTTCGGCCCGGAGCCGGAATTCTTCATCTTCGATTCGGTGCGCTTTGCCAACGACATGGGCCACACCTTCTTCCAGGTGGGTTCGGAAGAAGCGGCCTGGAACACCGGCGAAAAGTACGACGGCGGCAACAGCGGTTACCGCCCGGGCGTGAAGGGCGGCTACTTCCCGGTTCCGCCGACCGACAGCCTGCACGACCTGCGTGCGGAAATGATCAAGACGCTGGAACAGGTCGGCATCGAAACCGAAGTGCACCACCACGAAGTGGCCACCGCCGGCCAGTGCGAGATCGGCACCAAGTTCAGCTCGCTGGTGCAGAAGGCCGACGAACTGCTGACGATGAAATACATCATCAAGAACGTCGCCTACCGCAACGGCAAGACTGCCACCTTCATGCCCAAGCCCATCGTGGGCGACAACGGCTCGGGCATGCACGTGCACCAGTCGCTGGCCAAGGGCGGCGTCAACCTGTTCACCGGCGACGGCTACGGCGGCCTGTCGCAGCTGGCGCTGTGGTATATCGGCGGCATCTTCAAGCATGCCCGCGCGATCAACGCCTTCGCCAACTCCGGCACCAACAGCTACAAGCGTCTGGTCCCGGGCTTCGAGGCGCCGGTGATGCTGGCCTATTCGGCGCGTAACCGTTCGGCGTCGTGCCGCATTCCCTGGGTCACCAACCCCAAGGCGCGCCGCATCGAAATGCGCTTCCCCGATCCGTTGCAGTCCGGCTATCTGACCTTCACCGCGCTGATGATGGCCGGCCTGGACGGCATCAAGAACCAGATCGACCCGGGCGCACCGAGCGACAAGGACCTGTACGACCTGCCGCCGGAAGAAGAGAAGCTGATTCCGCAGGTCTGCTCCAGCCTGGACCAGGCCCTGGAAGCGCTGGACAAGGACCGCGAGTTCCTCAAGGCCGGCGGCGTGATGAGCGACGACTTCATCGACGGCTACATCGCGCTGAAGATGCAGGAAGTCACCAAGTTCCGTGCTGCGACCCACCCGCTGGAGTACCAGCTGTACTACGGCAACTGAGTTCCACCGCGGTGATGGCGGAGGCCCCCCTCCCACCTCCGCCATCGCCGCACACTTGTTCGAGCGATCCGTGGCCCCGGCCATGGATCGCAGGGGTAATGAGAGAGCACATCGTTCGCGGCGCGCGGGCCTGACCTCTCCCACGAGGCGGATGCATGACATCTGCCGGGGTCCGCGCAATCGCGAACGATCGGATGCCGGGGTAGGCATCCAGGTGAATGACACCGCCGGGCGGCGCAATGCCGGCCGGTTCTTTCCACCATTCGGGGTATGCGCATGAAATTGATCACCGCCATCATCCGGCCGTTCAAGCTCGACGAGGTCCGCGAGGCCTTGTCTGCAGCAGGCGTGTCGGGCATCACCGTGACCGAGGTCAAGGGCTTCGGGCGTCAGAAAGGCCACACCGAGCTGTACCGCGGCGCCGAGTACGTCGTCGACTTCCTGCCCAAGATCAAGATCGAAACGGTGGTCACCGACGACCGCCTGGACGCGGTGGTCGAAGCGATCCAGAACGCCGCCGGCACCGGCAAGATCGGCGACGGCAAGATCTTCGTGACCGCGATCGAGCAGGTGGTGCGCATCCGCACCGGCGAGATCGGCGCCGATGCGCTCTGACCCCACCAGCCCCGGAGTTCGTATGAAGACAGCTCTCTTTGCCGGGTGGAAAGCCCGGTTCTACAGCGTGTGCATGCTGATGCTGTTCAGCGCGCTGATGGTGGGCGGCATGGGCAGTGCGCATGCGCAGTCCACGCCGCAGGTCACCCCGCTGCCGACCGAGCCGGTCACCACCGAACCGCTGCCGTCGGCGCAGCCGGCCGCCCCGCCGGCCGCCGCCGCCGAAGCCGCACCGGTGGTGGAAAAGGGCGATGTCGCCTGGATGCTGACCTCCACCCTGCTGGTGCTGATGATGGTGGTGCCGGGCCTGGCGCTGTTCTACGGCGGCATGGTGCGCGCCAAGAACGTGTTGTCGGTGCTGATCCAGGTCGCCACAGTCTTTTCGCTGCTGACCATCCTGTGGGTGTTGTATGGCTATAGCCTGGCGTTCTCCGGCGAAGGCGCGTGGATCGGCAACCTGGACAAGGCGCTGCTCAAGGGCGTCACCATCGAAACCCTGGCGGCCACCTTCACCAAGGGCGTGAGCCTGCCGGAATACGTGTTCGTCGCGTTCCAGGCGACCTTCGCCGGCATCACCGGTGCGCTGATCGTGGGCGCCTTTGCCGAACGCGCCAAGTTCGCCGCGGTACTGCTGTTCTCGGTGATCTGGTTCACCTTCGGCTACCTGCCGCTGGCGCACATGGTCTGGGCCACCGGCGGGTACCTGTTCGGACTGGGCGCGCTGGATTTTGCCGGCGGCACCGTGGTGCATATCAATGCCGGTGTTGCCGGCCTGGTCGGCGCCTATTTCGTCGGCAAGCGCGCCGGGTTGGGGCGTGAGGCGATCAAGCCGCACAACGTGACCCTGACCTTCGTCGGCGCCTCGCTGCTGTGGGTGGGCTGGTTCGGCTTCAACGCCGGTTCCAACCTGGAAGCCAATGCCGGTGCGGCGCTGGCCTTCCTCAACACCTTGCTGGCCACCGCCGCCGCCATCCTGGGCTGGTCGCTGACCGAGAAGATCATCAAGGGCAAGTCGTCCGCGCTGGGCGTGGCCTCGGGCATGGTGGCCGGCCTGGTCGGTATCACCCCGGCCTGCGGCACCGTGGGTCCGTTCGGTGCGATCGTGATTGGCCTTGCCGCCGGCGTGCTGTGCGTGTGGGGCGTCACCGGTCTGAAGCGCCTGCTGGGCGCCGACGACAGTCTGGACGTGTTCGGCGTGCATGGCCTGGGCGGCATCATCGGCGCGATCCTCACCGGCGTGTTCTCGGCGGCCTCGTTGGGCGGCCAGAAGGGCGGCGATTACGACATCGTGCACCAGGTCGGCATCCAGGCGCTGGGCGTCGGGATCACGGTCGGCTGGATCGGCGTGGTGTCGGTGGTGGGCTTTCTCGTCGCCAAGCTGGTGTTCGGCCTGCGCGTCAGCGAAGAAGCCGAGCGCGAGGGCCTGGACATCACCTCGCACGGCGAAGCCGCGTACGAGTCCTGAGCATGCACACCCGCGGCCGCGCTGCCGCGGGTGGCGCCACGACCCGGCCGGGATCGCCCAGCCGGGTCCGTTTTTTCCCGCCGCCCGCTGGGCGCGGAACCACTGCCGAGGTGCCTGCATGACCAGCCCCACGCCCATGACTGCCGGCGCGGATGCACGCTGGATCGGTGCGACCCGCCGCCGTCCGGCCTACATGGTGTCTCCGTACGCTTCGCTTCGCGCGACATCGATGCATGGCGCTGCCGTTTGCACTAAATTGGTGCAATGGTGACGTCCTCTTCCATGCCATCGCTGGACAGCCTGGGCACACCGGTCGCCTGGGCCGACCGCGAGGGCCGCGTGCTGGGGGTTAACCCGGCGTTTGCCCGCTGGCTCGGGGTCAGCGCACGGCGGTTGGTCGAACAGCCCCTGGCCGCGCTGGAAGTGCAGGGCGACGCGCTGGCGCGCTTTCTGCTCAACGACGAGCGCGACGTCTTGCGTCTGCACCGGCTGGCGCTGGGCCTGCCCAACGACGCGCCGCGCTTTGCCGAGGGCTGGCTGTCGCGGCTGGACGATGGCGGCTGGCTGCTGGAAACCCACCCGGTCGACGAATTCCCCGCGCTCGATCCCACCCACGCCCTGCCCAACGCCTTGAGCGCTGCGCTCAAGGGGCTGGCGCACGAGCTGCGTAACCCGCTGGCCGGGCTCAAGGGCGCCGCGCAGTTGCTGGCGCGCCGCGCGGCCGGGCGCGATGAAGACGAACGCGAACTGATCGAGCTGATCGGCACCGAGATCGAGCGCCTCAACACCCTGCTCGAACGGCTGCTCTCGCCCACTCCGGCGCGCCCGCACGATCGCCTCAACATTCATGTGGTGCTCGAACGGGTGTTACGCCTGGCCGAAGCCGAAGGCGGCTGGTCGGTGCAGGTGCAGCGCGATTACGACCCCAGCATTCCGGACATTCTGGGCGATGGCGACCGTTTGACCCAGGCGGTCTGGAACCTGGTGCGCAACGCCTTCCAGGCCGGCGCCACGCGCGTGACGCTGCGCACCCGCGTGGAGCACGGCCAGCGCATCCGCGACCGCGTGCATGCGATGTCGCTGCGGCTGGAGATCATCGACGACGGCGGCGGCGTGCCGGAAGAACTGGCCGAGCACCTGTTTCTGCCATTGGTCAGCGGCCGTGCCGAAGGCAGCGGGCTGGGCCTGGCGCTGGCCCAGCAGGTCTCGCGCGAACACCACGGCACGCTGACCTATCGCTCGCGTCCGGGCCATACCGTTTTCACCCTGCTGCTGCCCGAGCTGGCCGGCGATCACGACAAGGAGCATCCACATGGCTGAGGCCGCCGGCGTATCCCACATCTGGGTGGTCGACGACGACCGGTCGGTCCGGTTCGTGCTGTCCACCGCCTTGCGCGATGCAGGCTACGCCGTGGACGGCTTCGACAGCGCCGCGGCCGCGCTGCAGGCGCTGGCCATGCGGCCCATGCCGGATCTGCTGTTTACCGACGTGCGCATGCCCGGCGAAGACGGCCTGACCCTGCTCGACAAACTCAAATCCAAGCACCCGCAGTTGCCGGTGATCGTGATGTCGGCCTACACCGATGTTGCCAGCACCGCTGGCGCCTTCCGCGGTGGCGCGCACGAGTTCCTGTCCAAGCCGTTCGACCTGGACGATGCGGTGGCACTGGCCGCGCGCGCATTGCCGGACGCCGATGCCGGCGTCGAAGAGATCCTCGCCACGCGGCTGGCCGAAGGCTCGGCCTCGTTGATCGGCGACACGCCCGCGATGCAGGCCTTGTTCCGCGCGATCGGCCGCCTGGCGCAGGCGCCGCTGTCGGTGCTGATCAATGGCGAAACCGGTACCGGCAAGGAGTTGGTGGCGCGCGCGCTGCACAACGAATCCCCGCGTGCGCGCAAACCCTTCGTCGCGCTCAACACCGCCGCCATCCCGGCCGAATTGCTGGAAAGCGAGTTGTTCGGCCACGAAACCGGCGCGTTTACCGGGGCGACCAAACGGCATATCGGCCGCTTCGAACAGGCCGATGGCGGCACGCTGTTTCTGGACGAAATCGGCGACATGCCATTGCCGCTGCAGACCCGGCTGCTGCGCGTGTTGGCAGAGAACGAATTCTTCCGCGTCGGTGGGCGCGAATTGATCCGCGTCGATGTGCGCGTGATCGCCGCCACCCACCAGGACCTGGAAGCGCTGGTCGAACAAGGCCGCTTCCGCGCCGATCTGCTGCACCGCCTGGATGTGGTGCGCCTGCAATTGCCGCCGCTGCGCGAACGGCGCGGCGACATCGCGCAACTGGCCGAAAATTTCCTGGCCATGGCCGGGCGCAAGCTCGACATGCTGCCCAAGCGGCTCTCGTCGGCCGCGCTGGAAGACCTGCGCCAGTACGACTGGCCGGGCAATGTGCGCGAACTGGAAAACGTGTGCTGGCGCCTGGCGGCGCTGGCGACGTCGGACATCATCGACGTGGTCGACGTGGACGCCGCACTGGCGCGCGGCGGCCGTCGTCACCGCAGCGGTCGCAGCGACGGGCAGTGGGACGACATGCTTTCCAGCTGGGCCGCGCAACGCCTGAGCGAAGGTGCCCAGGGCCTGCACGCCGAAGCGCGCGAGCGCCTGGACAGAACCTTGCTGGAAGCGGCGCTGCAACTCACCCAGGGCCGCCGTGCCGAAGCCGCCGCCCGCCTGGGACTGGGCCGCAACACCGTCACCCGCAAGCTGGGGCCGGGCCGCAAGCGCCGCTGATCAGCCCGCACGCGGAGGTGAGCCCTCTCCCACCTGCGTGAGAGGGCGTGAGGGGCACCTGCAAAAAGCCGGACTACGCGCAGGTGTTTGAGCCACACAGCGAAACAGGCGAGCTTGACGAGCATCGCGGCACGCGTGCATGAACTCTTCGTTGTTTGCTCGCACGCGCCACTGCCTCGAGTCAGGCGGCGCGCGACGCCGCCATCCGTCCTTCGAGCAGCTTCCCTCGCACGCGGGAGAAGGCAAGACGGTCGGGCAGGGCGGGCATCGCGCTTTGCAGTCGAGTTCCTCTCCCGGCTGCGGGACAGGGGCGGTGCGAGCACGTTTGCGCATCTCCGGCCAGCGACACCTAGCCCGTAAACTCGTGGGCTGTCCCAAGTGCATTTCATGACACGTGAACATGCACCCGCATAGGTTTCCAGCCTGATCAGGAGAACTGCTCGATGCGTTACCGGTCGCCCACGATCGTTGCCCTCACCGCGCTGGCGCTGGCCGCCTGCAGCAGCACGCCGCCGCCGCCCAAGGCGCCTCCGCCGCCAGCAGCGCGGGTAGTGCCTGCGCGCCCGGTGCAGCAAGCCGAGGCGGCGCTGGCATCTGCCTCGGGCAGCCTGGTCAGCGGTCGGGTAGTGCTGGTGCCGGCGCTGCAAGGCATTCGCCTCACCGGCACCATCGGCGGCTTGCGTCCGGGCGCCGTGTCCGGATTCCATGTGCACGAACGCGGCGATTGCAGCGCAGCCGACGCCAGCAGCGCCGGCGCGCATTTCAACCCGGCCGGTTCGCCGCACGGGCGTGCCGGTGGCGGCGCGCATCATCTGGGCGACATGGACAATCTCCGTGCAGACGCCGAAGGCGTGGCGCATCTGGACATGATTCTGTCCGGCATCAGTCTGGGCGATGGCGCCCCGACCGACGTGATCGGCAAGTCGCTGATCGTGCATGCCGACCCCGACGACTATCGCAGCCAGCCCAGCGGCAATGCCGGTGCGCGCCTGGCCTGTGGCGTCATTCGCGTCACCCAATGGGGCACGCCCCCTTCGCAGCCCTGAGTCGGGGCATCAACGGCTGCAGTTGCGGCCTTTCTTCAGGAGTACTCCATGCGCATTGTTCCGACCACCTTGTTTCTGGCCACCGCCCTGGTGCTGACTGCGTGCAAGCGCGATGAACCAGCGCCGGCCGAGCCGGCACCCGCACCGCAGGCCAGCACGCCGGCCGCAGCGGCGCACGGTGGCGAACACGCCGCCTCCATGGTCACCGAAGCGGCAGCCACCACCACCGCGACCGCCGAGCTCAAGCCGACCAAGGGCAATGACGTCAAAGGCACGGTGACGTTCAAGACCGTCGACGGCGCGCTGCGCGTCACCGGCCAGCTCAGCGGCCTCAAGCCCAATACCGAGCATGGCTTCCATATCCACGAAAAGGGCGATTGCAGCGCACCGGACGGCAGCAGCGCCGGCGGCCATTTCAACCCGTCCCAGTCCGATCACGGCAATATCAGCGCCGACCCGCACCACGGCGGCGACATGCCCAACATCACCGCCGACGCGCAGGGTAACGCCACCATCGACGGCCCGGTCTCCAGCAACGTCAATCTGGGCAAGGCCGACCAGTTCGATATCGCCGGCCACGCGGTGATCGTGCATGCCGACGCAGACGACTACAAAACCCAGCCCACCGGCAACGCGGGCGGCCGCCTGGCCTGCGGCGTGATCACCACCGACAACGCGCAGGCGGCGACCAAGTAAGCGCGCTGCGTTGCGCCATGGTCCAGGCTGCGGCGCAACGCTTCAATCGCAGATCAAATTTGTTGAATGCTCACCCGGCGCTGAGTCACGTCAGCGCGATGAGGTAAGGCAGGGGGGCGATTAACTCGCCCTAGTCGCTGCTGGTCATCGACTTTCCTGCATAGAATGCCTGTGCAGCATCCTTGCAAATCTGCTCATAGAATGCATCGGCGTCTTCGGTGGTGTAGCCGGCACCCACGAAGCATCCGCGTGCGATTTCATGAAGCGAGTGCCGGATGCTGCTGGCATCGTCGTATACAGCATTGAGGCAGGCAACCACGACACCGACATCCTCTTTCGAAAGGCGCGGCTCTCCGCTCATCAAGCGTGCATGGTTGATGCATGCAACGGCATTTGCACTAGTGAACGAGTCGCCCAGGCCAGAGCAGTCTTCAAAGCCGGTGCCTTCTGCGTTGAGTTTGAAGTGCGCGATCGGCAGGCCTTCCATGTTCTTCTGCTTAGCCATTTTCATGAAGTCTGCAAGCGTTTCAGGTTGATCCTGCAGACGTCTTGACTGAATCTTCGTTTCCAGCTTTTGCAGTAACGGTCCGGCGATGCTGGTATTTCTTTTCAGGACACTGATGGAGGGATCTTCGAACATCAGGGTCGCATCGATCCTGTCGGTTTGCTCTTGCGATAGCAGTCCGTTGGCGATCAGGGTCTTCATGATGATTTTCTCCGGGTGACCCCAATGCTCGTCGGCTGCATAGACTTGCCGGAAATTCAATATTGCCTGGCCGGCGGCGTGCTGTGCTTGCTTACCAAGCTTGTCAGTGTCCTCCAGTGCCCGTTCAAACGATTGCATGCACTGCTTCAGGGACAGTGCCTTGTCGCTCTGTGAGGCCTGTTTGAAGTGCTGCATGCCGCGGTTGATGAAGGGCCGGGTGATCGAGCGTGAGGTATATCCACTTGCTCCGGTTTGGACGTTGGGCACGCCAACCAACGAGTACTTGTTTTTCCTGTCGTACAGCTCGCTCTTGCTCAGGTCCGGATCCGCTGGCATTTGCTCAGGTGCATACTTGGTAATGCACTCCCGCTTGATCCGCTCCCCCTTGAGGCAAGCGAAGTTGGTGAGAAGCGATTCCCGCGCGGCTTGGCTGTCGAAAAGATGACCGACATAGACCTTGGTCGCCGCGCGGTAATCGGTCATGGTGGCGAACTGGTTGGAACCGCACGTTCTGATCGGTACAAAGGGGCGGCTATGGGATGCACGCTCCTCCTCAGTGGCACTGTGGTACCGGGCGTAATACGTCTCGGCCTTTGCGCATCCTTTATCCAAACGATCATTACTGGTAAAGCCGCCTTTGCCATCGACCAGCGATGTCGTGGACAGAAAGAAATTGTCTGCAACATAGCCAGCACCGGCGATGCCCAGGGCGTACTTGGCCGCCCGAGATGCCCATTGTCCGCCCCGGCCCCCGTTGTTTTGGCGTGCGCCTTCTTTTTCGCCGGACTTCCTCTGCGCTCCTTGCCTGGCGTTTCGCGCTGGCAAGGCTGCCAGCAAGCCTGCGGTCTCATTTTTGTGGAGCGATGTGGATGCCGACGCAGAGGGGGGCTGCGTTGACGCTGCATCATGGGCAAGAAACCGTTGAATGGCAGTCAATGGGAGTTGGGCTTTGGTGCGCATGGATGTATCTCTCAAGTGCAGGACAGAAACCGGCGACGCCGCCGAATGCATGCTCGGAGCCATCGGAGCTTGTTGACTAGGCGAAGTGCTGATGGACGAATGGAATAGGGCCTATGAAAAGCATGGCCGCGCGTTACCGACGACATATCGATCGACTCTGCGGGTATCACATGGAAGATTGCTATCAGTCCGCGGTGAGGCTGTGTTGACTGTGCGTGCCTGAGCTGGCGGCACTCATCGACCGTGGTGAGTCACCAGCGATCCGGAGCGACAAGCCATCGGGATGACAAGAACGTAAATGTACATATAACGCCGTGTATTCCACTGCTACCGGATTAACGACCTATTTTCCTGAAGGCCTGAGCTGTCTGCATCTCGAATGCGAAAAAGCGATGTCACAAACGAGTGGCTGTGCGAAAGCTCGGCGATCGCACCAGGCGGACCGATGCATTTCGGTTTGGTGTAAGCGTGTCCGCATCACGTTGACTCGGGAAGGCTTGAATAATTACAACTCCCATCAGACGCTTGCAAAAAAGACACACTGAGCCGAATCGGAAGATGGCGATGCAGCTTTCTTTGGAGGCGCGGAGTACACCATGCGCGCACGCGGCGCGAGGTGTTCTTGGCACAGATGGATCAGGTTGTGACATGGCAGGCCCTTCCTGGCGCTGATCGCGCCGTATCAGCCGACGTTGGTGCAGTCGGGGGAGAGCCGTATGGGATGAAGACGACGCTGCGTCTCGTTAGCAAGCCCCGGAACAGCACCCGCCTGAGCGGTGTCCATTCCGAACGGCATGTAACCGACCACAGCGCGGTTCTCTACGCCGTCTACGCCCGGATGCCCGACCGAGTGCAAAACGCCTGATACGGCAAGTCGAAAAGCACGAACGTCAACGATGCACAGGCCTAGGTGATCCGACCGGAGCCAGCGGTGGTCAGTCGATGAGATGCTGGCAGGGGCCGCAGAAAGACAGGTGCCTACCGCCACCGGGAGGTAGATGCGGGTTTTGGCTGCAACGCCGCGGGCCTACAGGTGCGCTTCACATGCCGGCGATGTTTCGGTGCCCACGCCAGCGGATAAGCGCGCTGCCTGTCGTCATACGGCGGAACTATGCCGTCGCGTGACGGTAGAAGCGGTGCTGCCGCCAGGCGCGACCGTGCAGGTCGGGCAGGCAGTGCGCATTGGTTAGGCCGCCAGCGCCTGCCGCGGATCCTGGCCCGGCTCGATATGCACGTAAAGCACAGGTAGCCCGTGCGCTTCCAGCACCGCGGCCATCTGCCGCTGGCGTGCCAGATAGTGCTCGTACACCCCGCGCAGGCGTTCGCAGTCTTCGCGGTCGTGCGCGTAGTAATCGCACCAGCCTGCCGGGTCGAACAGGGCGATGCGCACTTCGCCTTCGGTGTAGCGCAATACCGGTTCGGGGGGCTGCTCCAGCCATTCTTCGGTGTGCGGTGCCAGCAGTGCGGCTTCGATCAGCGGCCACAGCGGCGCCAGGCCCTGATTGTCGTACTGCATCGACATCATCGCCGCCAGATCGTTGGCGGTGAGATACCGCGCATGCTCGATGCGGGCGCCGAAGCTTTCCTGCGCCAGCAACGCGGTATCGGCCTGCGCCATGCCTTGGGCCAGTAGCACCTCTTCCATCGCATCGGCCACGGTGGCAACCGTCTGCGGGTCGCCGGAAAGCACGAACGGCAGCACGCGCAACCCACCGCCGACCAGTTGCGCATCGGCCTGGAACGGCAGCGGAATCTCGCCTTGCGCGTCGGCACCGAAGGCCAGCACCCGCGGGCCCTGGTCGCGCCCTGGCGCACGCGCCTGCAGCTCTTCCAGGCGCCGGTGCAGCGGCCAGCCCGGTCGCAGTACCTCGGCCGGATCGAAATGCGCCAATGCCACGCTCAATTCCAGATCGCGGACTTCCGGGATCCATTGCGCCAGGTCGCGGCCGATGCGTTCGGCCAGCATGCCGGCCTGCGCCGGCACCAAGGCGCCGCGCTCGGGGGCGCTTCCGCCGGTCAATTCCAGCGCCAGCACACCCATGGCGGTGACGCTTTGTTCGGTCTTGCTCATGATTCGCGGTTGGCCCATCACGGGGTCGAAGCTACACTGCGGCCATTATGCCTGCCGGCCCTGTGCAGGCCATGTCCCCGAGTCCTCCATGCCAGGTCAACCGATGCCCGCAGCCCGTCCCGTCGCCATTCTGGGCGGCGTTCGTATCCCGTTCTGTCGTCAGAACACCGCGTATGCGGATGTGGGCAACCTGGGCATGTCGGTGCGCACGCTGGGCGCGTTGGTCGAGCGCTTCGGGTTGCATGGGCAGCAGTTGGGCGAAGTGGCGATGGGCGCGGTGATCAAGCACTCCGCGGACTGGAACCTGGCGCGGGAGGCGGCGCTGTCGTCGGGTCTGTCGCCGCTGACGCCGGGCATCACCCTGCAGCGCGCCTGCGGCACCAGCCTGGATTCGGTCATCACCATCGCCAACAAGATCGCGCTGGGGCAGATTGACTCGGGCATCGGCGGCGGCTCTGACACCACCTCCGAAGTGCCGATCGTGTACGGCAAGAAGTTGCGCGCCCGGCTGCTGGCCGCCAATCGCGCCAAGGCCACCGGCGACAAGCTCAGGGCGCTGCTGCGCGGCTTCAAGCTGGCCGAGCTCAAGCCCGAATTCCCCGGCGTGGCCGAGCCGCGCACCGGCAAGAGCATGGGCGACCATTGCGAAGACATGGCCAAGGAATGGAACATCTCGCGCGATTCGCAGGACGAATGGGCGGTGGCCTCGCACCACAAGCTGGCCGCTGCCTATGAGCGCGGCTTCTTCGACAGCCTGATCGCGCCATTCCGCGGCGTCTCGCGCGACAACATCCTGCGCGCCGACACCTCGCTGGAAAAACTCGTGACCTTGCGCCCGGCATTCGACAAGACATCCGGCCGCGGCACGCTCACCGCCGCCAACTCCACCCCGCTCACCGATGGCGCCGCCGCGGTGCTGCTCTCCAGCGAAGCCTGGGCGCTGGCGCATGGCCACACGCCGATGGCCTACCTGCGCGATGCGCAGGTGGCGGCAGTGGATTTCGTGCATGGCGAAGGCCTGCTGATGGCGCCCACCATCGCGGTGCCGCAGATGCTGGCGCGCCAGGGCCTGACCCTGCAGGACTTCGATATCTACGAAATCCACGAGGCCTTCGCCGCGCAGGTGCTGTGCACGCTGCGCGCCTGGGAAAGCGAGGATTACTGCCGCAATCGCCTCGGGCTGGATGCGCCGCTGGGTCGCATCGATCCGGACAAGATCAATCCGCTGGGCTCGTCGCTGGCCACCGGCCATCCATTCGCCGCCACTGGCGCACGCGTGGTGGCCACCGCTGCCAAACAGCTGGAAGAACGCGGCGGCGGTCGTGCATTGATTTCGATCTGCACCGCCGGCGGCATGGGCGTGGTGGCCATCGTCGAGCGCTGATGCCGCTGCGCGGTACGGGATTGGGCATGGGTGACCCGGGATTCGCAGGCGCAGTCGCCGCCGTTGCGAATCCTTTCTCCTTCATACCATCGCTGCGCGTGGCAACAGCGCACCGTCAACTTCTTCGATGAAGTAGATGCCCACTTGGCGAGCATTCGCCGTGTTCTTGGGAGTGCAATCGGCGGTACGCACATCGCATACCGCCGCTGTCTCCACTACAGGATGCGATCGTCCGCTGCGTGCGGATCGATTGGCGCGGGGTCGTACGTGGTCACTACCGGCCCGCGCAACGACTGCTGTGGCATGACGTCCTGCACCGGTTCGCCGCGTGCGGCGCGCAAGGCATTGGCATAGCAATGCTGTGCCGACAGCAGGTCGCCGGAGGCGGCAAAACCGTGTCCCAGTTCTTCCCAGGCCTCGCTGCCGGCGCCGCCTGCGATGGCACGATGCAGGAATTCCTCGGCCTGCGACCACTGCTGTTGGTGACGCGCGAGCCGCGCCAGTGTCAGCAACAGCCCTGGGCTGTCGGGATATTGGGTAAGCCAGCGCTGCGCGCTGGCGCGGCGCGAATCGTATTTTTCCAGCGGCAGCACGCCGTACAGGCGCACCAGCGATTCGTCCCATTGCGCGTCCAGCGCCTGCTCCAGGCTGTGCACGGCGGCATCGTCCCAATGCAGCACCGCCGCACGTTGCGCATAGGCGCCCACCACTGCCGGCGTGGTGCGTAATGCTTTGGGCAACGCTTCCCAGCGCTCGGCCAGTGCATTGGCATCGCTGGCCTGCAACAGGGTCTGCTCGGCCAGCGTCGCTTCCAGCGTGCTGTAGGCATCGGGCGCCAAGACCGCCTGCTGACGCAGCGCACCGAGCTGGCCATAGGCTTCGTCGGCGCGACCGATCTGTGCCAGGGCGTGGGTGCGCAACAGCAGGCCGCGTGCCGGCAACGGCTGCGCGTTGGCGCTATCCAGTGCATTGATTGCCTCGACCGGGCGCTGGCGCGCCAGGTGCCGCTCGCCTTGCAACAGCGCATATCCTGTCGGGTCGCGCTCGGCCAGTTGCTTTGCAAGCGCCGTGGCCGCCGCATCGTCGCCGCGCGCATCGGCCACGCGCACCGCGCTGGCCAGGGCAATGCCGCTGACCTCGGCGTCTTCGCTGGCACTGACCAGCAGCCGCTCGGCGCGTTGCCATTGGCCATGATCGGCAGCGCGCAGACCTTCGATCAAACGCGCACGGCCCTTGTTGCGGCGGTACTTGCCCCACACGCGGAACGGCAGGCTGATCAACGTCCATAGCAGCCACAGCACCAGCAAGGCGATCAGCAGGATCAGCAGCGCCTGCGGCATGGCGGCGTGATAGTCGTTACCCCCCACGCTGACAACGACGTTGCCCAGGTCGTAACTGTTCTGGTGCGATAGCCACTGTGCGCCGAGCACGCCAAGCGCCACGGCAACCAGCAGAATCAAGACGGTACGCAACACTTTCATTGGGTGGATCTCCCTTCACGCATGGCCTGCAGTTGCAGCAGGGTGGTGCCCAGTTCCGGCAGGCGCGGACGCAGTGGCGCTTGTTGCAGGCTGCGCAAGCGCGCACGCAGCTGACGACGTTGCGGCGAATCCGGCCAGAGCCGGGTGGTCCAGGTCTCCACGCGGCGCAGCGATTGCGTAAAACCGGCGGCATCGCCACGTTCCGCGGCCGCGCGGGCCAGGCTGATTTCGATCTGCACTGCATCGCGCGCAGCATGCCGGTCGCCGCCGGTAAGCAAGGCGTCGCCGCGGCTGGGGCGGATGTCCACCAGCGGCGCCAGCGCCTTTTGCCACCACGGTTGCGCCGCGTCGCTGGCCTGCGCGGTCTGTTCCGGCAGGCGCTGCAACTCGGCGGCCAAGGCGTCTAGATTCTTGCCGGCCTCCGCCTGCGGGCCATCCCCGAGACGCTCCAGCGCATCGCGTTCCTGCACCAATGCCTGACGCAGATTGAGGTAGCCGGGGTCGTCGATGCCGTTGAGTGCGCCGTTGGCCAGCGCATAGGCGCGCCGCGCGCCATCGGCATCGCCGGCGATGCTCAGACGCTGCTGGCCAAGCCGCAGCAGCAGCTCCACTTCATCCAGGCGCAGCGCCTGTGCGCCATGACGGTTGGGGTCGGCCAGCTTTTGCACGCTGTCTTCGAGCAATGCGCTGCGCTGACTCAGGCCCAGCATCTCGTCGCGCAGGACGCGGTTGGTGGCCGCCGCGTCCTGCAGACGCTCGTTGGCCAGGCGCTGATCGCGGCGCAGCGTCTCCAGCATTTGCTGGGTGCCGTCCCACCGTTGCTGCTGCGCCTGCGTGGCCTGATAGTTCTGCCACGCGCGCCAGCCCAGCAACAGCGCCACACCGACGGCCGCCACGGCCACGACAAGCAGCAGCCATGCCAAGGGAAAGCGTCGCGCAGGAGCGGGCATTTCGGTCATTCGGACATCCTCGGGCAGTCACGACCGGCGCAGGCGCCGCAGTCATCGCACACAGCATGGCGTGCAGCGCCGGACGGCGGCAAGCTGTGCTTGAGTTCGCAGTTCAGCAAGGTCGCGGTGGTGTCATGATCGCCGCCTCAGCAGCAGCAGCAGCAGCAGCAGCAGCGGCGAGCTGCAGCGGCAACGGGCCTTCTGCGCGCATGCCATGTACGAAGCCGGCTGCATGTGCGGCTCCGAGCATACGATCGCTGGAGGCCACTACCGGACGCTGTTGCCACGCAGCGACCAGTTCGGCAGGCAGCTGTCGCAGAACCAGCGTCAGCGCTTCGGCGCTGCTAAGCGCCAGCACGCTGCACGGCAGTGCAAGCGACAACGCCTGGATGGCCGAGGCGCGCAAGCGCAGCGGGACGCGTTGATAGACATCGGCACGCACGATGCGCGCGCCGCGCTGCTGCAGCGTTGGCGCCAGCATGCCGCGTCCGCCGGGGGCGGTGATCAGCCCGACGGCCTGTAGCGGCGCCTGCAGCAACGGCAGCGCAAGCAGGCCCTCGCTGTCCATGCGCGCCGGCCGCACGACGGTGTCGATGCCGCAGGCGTGCAATGCGCGCGCAGTGCCGTCGCCCACGCTGACCCAGTGCGCCTGCGGCGGGCGCTGCAGCGGCGCCAGACGATGCGCCGCCTGCACTGCCGCCGGGCTGGTGAAAATCGCAATCGGTGCTGCCAGCGCGTGCCGCAACGCGTCTCGCGCTTGTGCGGTGTCATGGGTCTGCAAGCGCCATGGCGACAGCGCAAGTACCCGTCCGCCATGCCGCGCAACTGCCCGCCGTAGCGGCGCATGTTCACCGCTGGGGCGCAGCGAGATCAGGGTCCAGGCAGCATCGGAATGGGCAAGGCCGGTCATGGCGTGATTATGCGAGAGCGCCGGTCACCTGCGGCGCAATGTCGCCGCATCCAGGGGTGCCAGTGCGAATCGGTGACGAAGTGCCGGCCGCCGGAGCGATGTTTTAGCACCCTGACTGGCGCCCTTCGACTCGATCCAGAACCTCTTGCAACCGTTGGGAATCCGGTCACGATCCTGGCCGACAACCGTGCTGGAGCGGCGAAGTGATCAAGTCCTACCTTATCAATATGCAGCGCAGCGGCGACCGGCTGCGGGCCATGTCGGCGCGCTTGGATGCGCTGGGCCTGCCGTTCGAGCGCATTGCTGCCATCGATGGCGCCACGTTGACGGACGAGCAGATCGCCGACTTCGTACGCGAGCGTCCACTGGAAGGGTCGGGCGATGCCTTCAGCACCGGCCCGCGCAAGTGGACAGCGTCCAATATCGGCTGCTTTCTCAGTCATCAGGCAGCGTGGCGCATTGCGGCCGATTCCGACGACGCCTATACGGCGATTTTCGAAGACGACATGCATCTGTCCGATGCGCTGCCGGCGCTGTTGCGCAGCACCGATTGGCTGCCCGGCGGCAACAGCATCGTGCGGCTGGAGCCGTCCTACAACCGCATCAAGCTCGATGCCAAAGTGGCGGATGTCGCCGGGCGCCAACTGCGCCTGGTGCGGCCATCGACGTATCAGCATTGCTGGCCGGTGTGCGCCGGCGCGCTGATCATCAGCAGGGATGCGGCGCGATTGCTGCTGGCTGCAAAGGCGCGCTGGCACACCATGGCCGATATCTTTTTGTTCGGGTGGAACGAGTCGCCAGTGGCGCACCAGCTGTCCACCTATCAACTCTCGCCGGCTGCGTGTATCCAGGACAAGTTCTTCCATGCAGCAGCGGAAAACATCGTGTTTACCAGCACGATCGATGCGCCGCTGACGCACGCGCAAAAGCAGCGCAGTACGCATTGGAAAACCAGGGCCACCGCGCTGTTGCGGGTGGCGCAGGGCTATCGCAAGGTGGTCTTTGCGCCGTAGCGCGGCAAACACACCGGCGCGCGCAGGTGTCGGTTCTGCCTGGCGGTCACGCGGTCGTTGGCTGGCGGTTTTATGCGTGGCGCGCTATCTGCAACGCCACCGGCAGGCATCGTGGCGGACACCGCTTGCTGACCGAGCGCGTGATCCGGGCTGGGCCAAGCGTCGATACGTTTGCTGCACGCAACCAGAGCGATGCCGGCCCGCACATCGCACGTGGCGATGACTACATTCACCATGCGGCACCGCATGTCATGCAGGTGCACAAGACGCTCGCAGAACATTGCGGCATGATGCCGCCCTTCGCCGTCTTCCAGCCTTTGCCGATGACTCCTTCGTGCACGCTCGCATCCGCCCTGCAGTCGCTGCAGCAGCAGTTCATCGCCATGCCGCCGGTCCTGTCGATGGGCATCGCTGTCGACGGTTTGCACGATGGTGCGTTGCGCCTGCGGGCGCCGCTGCAGGCCAACGTCAACGACAAGGCCAATGCATTCGGCGGCAGCCTGGCTTCGCTCATGACGCTGGCCAGCTGGGGGTGGCCGACCCTGCAGCTGCAATTGGCCGGGCACCACGCCGATGTCTACGTCGCCGACAGCCAGCTGCGCTATGTCGCGCCGGTGTACGAAGACCTGGTCGCCAATGCCGAGCCGTCCGAGCTGGGGAGCTGGGAGGCCTTTCTGGCGACGTTCCGGCAGCGCGGCAAGGCGCGCATCGGGATGCGCGCGCAGATCGCGCTGGGTTCCGGTGCCGCCGCGGCCACGTTGAGCGGGCGCTTCGTGGCGTTCCCAAAACGGTAGGATGCCGGCTGGATCCGGGGGAATACGCATGCGTGCAGTCATTACAACGATCGTGCTGCTTGGGCTGGCACTGCTGAGCGGGGTGGCCAATGCCGGCAGCCGTGCCCAGGCGCGTGCGCTGGAAACCACTCAGGCCGCTTACACGGCCGCCGTGCGCTGGAATGATTTCGACGCCGCGCTGGGCTTCGTCGAGCCGGCCTATGCCCAGGCGCATCCGCTCAGCGACCTGGAACGTTCGCGCTACGAGCAGGTGCAGATTTCCGGCTACCGCGAGGTGCGCGTGGGCCAAGACCCCAATGGCGACCTGCGGCGCGAGGTCGAGTTGCGGGTGATCAACCGCAATACCCAGACCGAACGGCTGGTGCGCAGCATCGAGATCTGGCGCTGGAATCCCGAGCAGAAGCGCTGGTGGCTGGCCAGCGGCCTGCCCGACCTGTGGAAGGGCCAGTAGCCTGCCCCTGCGCCCCGGGCGTCGCGTGCGTCAGCTGTGCGACAATTCCCGCCCGCTCGACTGACCCTGACCCCGTGAATTTCGAAGAGCTGCAGGCCTTTGTCGGCCGCAACCCCATGTTGTCGCTGGCCCTGGTGGGCCTGACCATCGCCCTGATCGTCACCGAGGTCGCGCGCCTGTTCCGTGGCTATCGCGCGCTCAAGCCGGCCGAGCTGACCCGTCTGATCAACAGCGAAAACGCGCTGGTGATCGACCTGTCGCCCACTGCCGACTTCGAAAAAGGCCACATCGCCGGCAGCCGGAACGTGGCGCTGGCCAAGTTCGACCCAGCCGGCAAGCTGTTGGCCAACGCCAAGGCCTCGCCGGTGGTGGTGGTCTGCCGCAGTGGCACCACCTCCGCCGGTGCAGCCAAGACGCTGAAGAAAGCCGGTTTCGAACAGGTGTACTGGCTCGAAGGCGGCGTGGCCGCCTGGCAGATGGCCGAGCTGCCACTGATCAAGGGCCGCTGATCCGCCTTGTGCGGCAACCGGCACGCCCCCATTGCTGGCGTGAGAGACTCGCGCTTTCACGTTCGCATCACTCAACGCTGCATCCACCGAACCGTTTCTGGAGTTAGGAATGTCCGACGAAATCCTCAACGGCGCCGCTGCGCCGGCCGACGCCGCTGCTGGTCCCGCCTTCACCATCGAAAAGATTTACGTCAAGGACGTGTCCTTCGAATCTCCGAACGCACCGGCCGTCTTCAATGACGCCAACCAGCCCGAGCTGCAGCTCAACCTCAACCAGAAGGTGCAGCGCCTCAACGACAACGCCTTCGAAGTGGTGTTGGCCGTGACCCTGACCTGCACCGCCGGTGGCAAGACGGCCTATGTGGCCGAAGTGCAGCAGGCCGGCGTGTTCGGCCTGGTTGGCCTGGACCCGCAGGCGATCGACGTGCTGCTCGGCACCCAGTGCCCGAACATCCTGTTCCCGTACGTGCGCACCCTGGTCAGCGACCTGATCCAGGCCGGCGGCTTCCCGCCGTTCTACCTGCAGCCGATCAATTTCGAAGCCCTGTATGCGGAAACCCTGCGTCAGCGTCAGAACGAAGGGACCTCGCTGGCCGATTCCGAGCCGGCTGGCAACGCCTGAGCGTCGATTGCGCCGATGAGCGATTTGACCCACAAGATCGCCGTTCTCGGCGCCGGTTCCTGGGGCACGGCCCTGGCCGCGCTGCTCGCCAGGCATGGTCACCCGACCGTGCTCTGGGGGCGCGATGCGGCGATGGTGGACACCATCGACTGCACGCACGAGAACGCGCGCTATCTGCCGGGCATTGCACTGCCCGACAGCCTGCGTGCCACCACCGACCTGCAGGCGGCGGTCGCTGACGCCACCTGGATCCTGGTGGTGGTGCCCTCGCATGCCTTCACCGAGACCATCCGGCTGATCGCACCGCTGCGCCCGGCCGGCGCCGGTGTCGCCTGGGCGACCAAAGGTTTCGAACCCGGTTCCGGGCGGTTTCTGCATGAAGTGGCGCGCGACATCCTCGGCCCCAGCGTTCCGCTGGCCGTGGTGACCGGGCCCTCCTTCGCCAAGGAAGTCACGCTCGGCCTGCCGACCGCCATCACCGTGCACGGCGACGATGCGGCGTTTGCGCAAGTGGTGGCCGACGCGATGCATGGCCCCACTTTCCGCGCCTACACCGGCGATGACATGGTGGGCGCCGAGCTCGGCGGGGCGATGAAGAACGTGCTGGCGGTGGCCACCGGCGTGGCCGATGGCATGCAGCTTGGTCTCAACGCACGTGCCGGTCTGATCACACGCGGCTTGAACGAGATGCTGCGTCTGGCGGCGGTCATCGGCGCACGTCCGGAGACCTTGATGGGCCTGGCCGGGTTGGGCGATCTGGTGCTCACCTGCACCGGCGATCTGTCGCGCAACCGTCGCCTGGGTCTGGCCTTGGGGCGCGGGCAGAGCTTGGACGAGGCGATCCGCGAGATCGGTCAGGTGGTCGAATCGGTGCAGACGGCCGATGAGGTCATGCGTCAGGCCGAACACCACGGCATCGAACTGCCGATCTCCAATGCCGTGCGCGCGGTATTGCACGGTGAAATCACCCCGGAAGCAGGCTTGAAAGAACTGCTGGCACGCGAGCGCAAGCCAGAGTACCCGCAGACCTTGTTCACCTGAGAACAGCCGACAAGACGGCTGCGCTCACTGCCAGGCCTGCGTGGCCGGTGTTCGGAATCCTCGCGTACCACTCTTTCGTTGTGGTTCCGCGCGCACCGTCCACACTCACTGGATGATCGCTCGCTACGGCTTGTTCGCCGTGCCAAGACCGGTAGCGTTTCGGCGGCCATTGCGAAGATGCACAACACAACGCCCGGCACGACCGGGCGTTTTTGTTTGGCCGCGTGCCGCGGCGCAAGCAGGGCCTTGGCGGATCAGGCATCAGGTATGTGGGGGCGCCCAACGCGCGCATGGCCAACCCTCGTGGCGCAGGCGCATCGTTGGCGAGTTTCCGGGTGCGCAGCGACGCGTATTGTGACGTGCGTGCCCAAACCGCCAATCGATCGCCCAAAAGAAAGAAGCCCGGTCGGGGGACCGGGCTTCCAGTGCAACGCGGGAGAGAGATCGCGTTGCAGTCAAACGTGCGGCTTACCAGCTGAAGCGCGGGCCGACCGACCATTCCTTGTTGCCGTCGCCATCCATACGGATGTCGCCATTGATGCCCCAGTTCTGGTTCAACTTCACCTGGGCGCCAAGACGGCCGTAGAAGTTGTCGCCGATGTCGATGCCACGCTTCTTGGAAAAGTCTTCGTAGCCAGCCAGTGCATAGACTTCGAAGTGCTCGCCGAACGCGTTACGCAGACCGGCTTCAACGCTGTAGCCGTCGAAGTTGATGTTCGGGGTGTCCAGGTCCAGCTTGCGGTAGGCAACGCGCGCAACGAAGTCGGTGCTCGTGGCGATTTCGTGGTTGAAGCCCACGCCGACGCCCCACTGCTGGAAGTCCGAGTCGGTGTTCTCGAACACGTTGTTGTTGTCGTCAGCGTTCTGCTTGCTGTAATCGCCGAACACGTGGAAGTTCGGAGCGATGGCGTAAGAGGCCTTCACGCCCCAGCCGTCCGCATCGCGACCTTCGGTCGGCGTGCGCACGTAATCGCCTTCGACGAAGTTGTAAGAGAGGTTTTCAGCAGCCGAAGCCGCAAACGGCAGAGCTGCGAGAAGGCCGAGGGCCAGCAAAGAAGTCTTCATGATCGGGATACCTGTACTTATTTGATTGGACCGGCGCTGAGGCGAATGCCGTTCGCTGCCGAGATGTAAATTCTCCGTTATTCAATGGAACGCGACATGAATTTTGAACTGACCAGTTGATGAATCATCGCGCCAGATTCAGCTGCGCTTTCTTGTGTCGCGTGCAGATGCGCGCACAGCACGTGCAAAACGTGATGCTTTAGCGCTTACGTGGCGCCGATGTGAGGCGTGCGTGCATAAACGTAATAGGTCGCCTGGTTTCCAGCGTTTCACGTGCGCTGGCTAGACAAGCACATTGCACTGACGCAGTCGCTGGGAGCATTGCACGCCTGTTGAACACCTGTGGAGCTGCATCGTGGCGAAGAAGAGAACGTTGGCGCGGTTTCTGGCCGAAACGCTGCAGAGCGCGGGGGTTGAGCGGATCTGGGGGGTGACCGGTGACAGCCTCAATGGCTTGACCGATGCCTTGCGCGAGATGCAGACCATCGAGTGGATGCATGTGCGGCACGAAGAAGTGGCCGCGTTTGCGGCGGGTGCCGAGGCGGCGGTGACCGGCCAGCTGGCGGTGTGTGCCGGCAGTTGCGGGCCGGGCAATCTGCATCTGATCAACGGGCTGTTCGATTGCCATCGCAGCCGCCAGCCGGTGCTGGCGATTGCCGCGCATATCCCATCGTCCGAGATCGGGCTGAGCTACTTTCAGGAGACCCACCCGCAGGAGCTGTTTCGCGAGTGCAGTCACTTCGTGGAGTTGGTGACCAACCCGGCGCAATTGCCGGAAGTGCTGCATCGGGCGATGCGCTCGGCCATCCTGCAGTAAGGTGTGGCGGTGGTGGTGATTCCCGGCGATATCGCGTTGTTGGAGGTCGACAAGCATGTCTCCAGTGCGTGGCCGGCGCTGCGTCAGCCACGGGTGCTGCCTGCCGCCGAGGATGTGCAGCAATTAGCCGAGCTCCTGCAGCAGAGCAAGGCGGTGACGGTGTTGTGCGGCAGTGGCTGCGCCGGGGCGCATGACGCAGTGGTGGCGTTGGCCGACACTTTGGGTGCACCGGTGGTGCATGCGTTGCGCGGCAAGGAATACGTGGAGTGGGACAACCCGTTCGATGTCGGCATGACCGGCCTGATCGGTTTCAGTTCCGGTTATCACGCGATGCTCAATTGCGACACCTTGCTCATGCTTGGCACGGATTTTCCGTACCGGCAGTTCTACCCGAAGGACGCGACCATCGTGCAGGTGGATCGCGACCCGAGCGCGCTCGGTCGGCGCACGCCGTTGCAGCTGGGCATTGCCGCCGATGTGGGCGAAACCATCGCAGCGTTGCTGCCGCAGCTACAGCGCCGCGAAGAGCGTGGCTTCCTGGAAAAATCGCTTGCGCACTATCGCAAGGCGCGCGAAGGGCTGGACGATCTGGCGGTGCCGGCAGATCCCGGCGAACCGCTGCACCCGCAGTTCGTGACCCGGCTGATCAGCCAGATTGCCGATCAGGATGCGGTGTTTACCTGCGATGTCGGCACGCCCACCGTGTGGGCGGCCCGTTACCTGCGCATGAACGGCAAGCGCCGCTTGCTGGGGTCGTTCAATCACGGCTCGATGGCCAACGCGATGCCGCAGGCGCTTGGCGCGCAAGCAGCATTTCCTGGTCGGCAAGTCATTTCGCTATCGGGCGATGGCGGTTTTGCGATGCTGATGGGCGATTTCATTTCGCTGGCGCAATTGAATCTGCCGGTGAAGGTGGTGGTATTCAACAACGCCTCGCTGGGATTCGTGGCGATGGAGATGAAGGCGGCCGGTTATCTGGATACCGGTACCGAGCTGCGCAATCCGGATTTCGCGGCGATGAGCAACGCGATGGGTATCCTGGGCATTCGTGTCGATGAGTCCTCGCAACTGGAGCGTGCATTGCGCCAAGCCTTCGCGCATTCGGGTCCGGCGCTGGTGGATGTGCGCATCGCCACGCAGGAGCTGGCAGTGCCGCCTGCGATCAAGCTCGAACAGGCCAAGGGCATGGGCCTGTACCTGCTCAAGGCAGTGATGAGCGGGCGTGGCGATGAGGTCATCGCGTTGGTGAAGACCAACCTGCGTTAATTCAGTCGCACTCACGCACACTGGTTGTCCTCTTCAGGCCGCTTCGTCCATGCCCCGTTCGCTGCTACGGCAACTGTTGCTGATCTGGATGGTGATCGTGGCCGCCTGTCTGGGCGTGGCCACGATGTTGTACGGCCTGTATCGGCAGACCGAGGGAGTGCGGCTGGAGGAGGCGCGCCAGCAACTGGGCGGGCAATGCGCGCGCATCGTGCAACGCTATGCCGGGGCAAGCGAGGCGGCGCGTCGCGGCGACGATGGCGTGGGCCTGGCAGCGGTGGTGGTACAGCTGGTACTGGCCGATGCGCCAGGCGTCGAAGGTGGCGTCTGGGACCTGCACAAGGGCTTTGTTGCCTACGCGTACCCGACCTACGACGGCAGCGATCACAAGACCGATATTCCCGCCGCGGAGTGGGCCAACATCGTCAACACGGCGCAGCAGAGCGTGACGACAAGGCAGGCGGCGCAGTACCGTCGCGACGGTCGCCGCGAGGTACTGCTGATCAGCGCATGTCCGTTGGCATCCGGCAGCGCGGCATGGACGATGACGCGGGTGCCGGCCAGCAAGGCCGACGCATGGCGGCCCCTGGTCGTCGGCATGCTGCTGATCTTCGCGATGGTGGCGATATCGGCCATCGCGCTGGGCGTGCTGGTGCGGCGCTGGAGCCAGCGCCTGCAGCGCATCCAGCAGGCGCTGGCCGCCGACACCGAGACGCCGCACATTCCGCCGACCGGGACGCCGGAACTGGACCGCCTGGGCGCGGCGGTCAACGACTATGCGCAGCGCAACGCGCAGGCGCTGGCGCAGACGCGCCGGCTGGCCGACGAGCTGTCGCGGCACGAACGGCTTGCCGCACTCGGGCGTATGACGGCCACTGTGGCGCATGAAATCCGCAACCCGATCGCCACGATGCGGTTGGCGCTGGAAAACGAGATCGCGCGCGACGATGCGACGCCGGACGATGCTGCGCATGGCGAGTTGATGCTGGGGCAGATTCGTCGTCTGGATGGCGTGGTCGAGAGCCTGCTCGGCATGGTGCAGCCGATCCGTCTGCACCTGGAGACGGTGGTGGTGCAGGACTGGCTGGCGACGCTGCTGGAGCCCAGTCCGTTACCGCCCGGCACGCCGCCGCCCCGCGTCCTGCTGCCGGCGGCGCCGTTGCGCTGGACCCTGGATTCGCAGCAACTGGGGCGTGCAGTGCACAACCTGCTGCGCAATGCCGCGCAGCACGCCGATCCAGGCAGCGAGGTCACGCTGCAAGCGGAAGCCGTGGAGGGCATCTTGCAACTGCAGGTCTGCAACCGTGGCGCGCCGATCGCAGAACCGATCGCTGCGCACCTGTTCGAACCGTTCGTCAGTGGCCGCGCCGACGGCAATGGCCTGGGGCTGGCGCTGGTGCGCGAGATCGCGCGCGCGCATGGCGGACACGCGCGCTACGCACATGCCGACGGACTGACCCATTTCATTCTGGAGTTGCCATGGCGCGCATCCTGATCATCGACGACGATGCAGCGTTTCGCACCACCTTGCAGGCCACCTTGCGCTCGCTCGGGCATGCGGTGGTCGCCGCCGAGAATGGGCCGGACGGGCTGGCCCGGTTGAGCGAAGGCGGCATCGACATGGCGTTTGTGGATTTCCGCATGCCGGGCATGGATGGCATCGCGGTGCTGCGTGCGCGCCTGGACGATGCGCAGGCGCGGCAGGTGCCGCTGGTGATGCTGACCGCCCATGTGTCCAGCGGCAACACGATCGAAGCGATGACGCTGGGCGCCTTCGATCATCTGGTCAAGCCGGTTGGTCGTGCCGACATCGTGGAGGTGGTGGAGCGCGCGCTGCTCGGTCGCGCCGATGCGCAGGCTGCAGCGACAGATGCGTTGTCTGCGTCGGCCGAGGACGACGATGCGCTGGTTGGCCACAGCCCGGCGATGCGCACCGTGCACAAGCGCATCGGCCTGGCGGCCGCTTCTGATCTGCCGGTGCTGATCACCGGGGAAACCGGCACCGGCAAGGAATTGGCGGCACGCGCGCTGCATCGCGCCAGCCCGCGCGCCAGTGCGCCATTTGTTGCAGTCAACTGCGCGGCCATTCCGCTGGAGTTGATGGAGAGCGAGCTGTTCGGCCATCGCAAGGGGGCGTTTTCCGGCGCCAGCAGCGACCGGCGCGGGCTGATTCGCGAAGCCGATGGCGGCACGTTGTTTCTGGACGAAATCGGCGACATGCCACTGCCGATGCAGGCCAAGCTGCTGCGTTTCCTGCAGGAAGGCGAGGTGACGCCATTGGGTGGCAGCGGCCCGCAGAAGGTGGATGTGCGGGTGCTGGCCGCCACCCATCGCGACCTGGCGGCCTGCGTGGCCGACGGGCGCTTTCGTAGCGATCTGCGTTACCGCCTCAATGTGGTGCCGATCGAACTGCCGCCATTGCGCGAGCGTGGCCAGGACATCCTGTTGCTGGCACAGCACTTCCTGAGCGCCAATGCAGCGCATGCGCAGAGCCTGTCGCCCGCCGCGCAGGAGCGCCTGCTCGCGCACCGCTGGCCTGGCAATGTGCGCGAGTTGCGCAACGTCATGCAGCGCAGCCAGGTGTTGGTGCGCGGCGCCAGCATCGATGCGGCGGATCTGGAGGAAGCGCTGGGCGAGGCCGGCGAAGCGCCGTCAAATGTTGCGTCGGCGTTGACCGGCACCCTGCCCGAAGCGGTGGCGCAGCTGGAAAAACAGATGATCCAGTCGGCGCTGGAACAGAGCCAGGGCAATCGGGCAGAGGCCGCGCGCCGGTTGGGGATCCACCGGCAATTGCTCTACCGCAAGCTGGAGGAATACGGCTTGTGACACTCGCGCAGGCGTCGACCGCAGACTGCGGGACAGCTGTCCCCAAACCGGACAGGGTGGATGAAATGCAGACGTCTTTCTCCGGCTGTCGACCAATTAAAATCATTTCAAAACAAGCACTTATCAATTGGCACGATTGCTGCTTTGTCTCTGGTACGCGGCCCTTCCCCGCCGCGCAGGAGACATCCCCATGATGCGTCAGACTGTTCTTGCAATTGCCCTGGCCTGCACCATCGGCGCCGCCGCCGCACAAGTGGCCGCCCCGCCGCCGCCGCCGGCTCCCAATGGCCCGATCGGCGGTCCGCCAGCCCCGCCGACCCCGGTCGCCGCCACACCGGTAAGCGTGAGCGGCACCGTCGAGCGCTTCCTGCTCAATCCCAATGGCGACGTCGACGGACTGTGGCTGCGCGACGGCACTCAGGTCGGGTTTCCGCCGCATCTGTCCAGCGAGGTGAAGGCGGCCGTCCGTGCCGGCGACAGTGTCGTCGTGAAGGGCTTCCGCCTGGGCAATCTGCCGGTGCTGCAGGTCAGTTCGATCCGCTCCGGCCGTAGCGGCCGCGAAGTGGTCGACCGCCCGCCCACCTTCGGCGCTGCCCCGCCGCCGCCGCCGACCCCCGGCCAGCTGACCCCATTGCAGTCCGATGGCACGATCCATCGCCTGGTCTATGGGCCTGCCGGCGAGGTCAATGGCGCGCTGGTCAGCGATGGCACGGTGGTGCGGATGCCGCCGCATCTGGCGCTGCAGTTTGCCGATCTGCTACGCGTGGGCGCACCGCTGAGCGCCAGCGGCCTCGGCGTGGCCACCCCGGACGGCCGTGCGATCGAGGCGACCCAGTTGGGGCGTGATCGCTCCTCGCTGCGCGCGCTGTTCACCGCGCCGCGTCCGGACGGCCCGCTGCCGCCGCCCCCGCCGGGCGCTCCGGTTCCGCCGGCCGGCCGTTGAGTCGTACCACCCCTGACTTGTTCGTTGGTTTCCTCCGCTGGTCACGCACCCGCGTGGCCAGCGGCTTGACCGGCACTGCCGGTCCTTTTTCGGAGTAACACCATGCATTGGGTCGACCCTGATTTCCTCCCCGCCACCCGCGGCACCCTGGCGCGTTTCCTGCTCAACCCCAAGGCCGATATCGACGGCCTGCTACTCACCGACGGCACCGAAGTGCACACCCCGCCGCATCTGTCCGAGGCGCTGCTGAAGGCGCTCAAGCCGGGCAGCGCGCTCACCGTGCGTGGCCTCAAGCCGCGCGACGTGGAGATGTTGGTGGCGCTGGCGATCGATCCGGAAGGTGGCAAGCGCATCCTCGATGAAGGCCCGCATGGGCCGCATGCCAAGCCCAAACCCAAGCCACACGGCAAACCGCCCAAGCCGGAAGTGGCCCAGCACAGCGGCACCATCACCCGATTGCTGCATGGTCCGCACGGGCAGGTGCATGGCGTGCTGCTGGACGATGCGGTCACGGTGCGGTTTCCGCCGCATGCCGGTGGCGACTTCGCCAAACAGCTGGTGGTCGGCAAGCCACTGGTGGCCGAAGGCGAGACCAAGGCCACGCCGCACGGTGTGCTGATCCATGCCCATGCCTTGGGTGGCAAGGCGGCGACGCTGAAGCAGATCGAGCATCCGCCGCACGGGCCCGCGCATAAACCCAAGCCCAAGCCCAAACACTAGGAGCCGGACATGCGGCCACCGCGCGCCACTGAGATGCTTGCCCCCTGGTCTGTCACGTGCGCCTTCGTGCGCGCTCGCAGTGGAGCACTGCCATGCCGATGACCAAGGCCAGGCCACGGGGGACGCGCGCGCTGGAAGCATTGCACTTCAGCGTGGCCGACGTGCAGGACGGGCTGGGGCCGTTCCTCAGCGTGTTCCTGCAATCCAAAGGCTGGTCGGTGGCGGCGATCGGCACGGTGATGAGCGTGGGCGGCATTGCCGGCATGCTCGCCACCACACCGGCCGGCGCGCTGGTCGATGCCACCCGGCGCAAACGGGCCGTGGTGGTGATCGGTTGCCTGGCGATCCTGCTGGCCACCGCCTTGATCTGGCTGCAGCCCACCTCTTCCGGCGTGGTCGCCGCCCAGATCGCCTCGGCGTTGGCGGCAGCGGGCATCGGCCCGGCATTGACGGGCATTACCCTGGGGCTGGTGCACGCGCGCGGTTTCGACCATCAACTGGCGCGCAACCAGGTGGCCAACCATGCCGGCAATGTGCTGGCCGCGGTGCTGGCCGGCTGGTTGGGATGGCGTTATGGCTTTGCCGCAGTGTTCCTGCTGACCGCATTTTTTGGCGTCCTGGCGCTGATGGCCGTGCTGGCGATTCCAGCGGCGGCCATCGACCACCGCGCAGCACGCGGTCTTGCGAGCAACAACGGTGGCGATGCGCTGAGTGGGTGGCGCGTGCTGCTGACCTGCCGCCCGTTGGCGCTGCTGGCGGTGACGCTGGGGCTATTCCATCTGGGCAATGCGGCGATGCTGCCGCTGTACGGCATGGCGATCGTGGCGGCGCATGCCGGCGACCCGAGTGCGTTGACGGCCACCACCATCGTGGTGGCACAGGCCACGATGGTGGTGGTCGCGCTGCTGGCGATGCGCTGGATCCGTGTGCACGGGCACTGGTGGGTGCTGCTGGTGGCGTTCATGGCCCTGCCGTTGCGTGCCTTGGTGGCGGCATCGGTGATCCATGGCTGGGGCGTGTTTCCGGTGCAGATCCTCGATGGGCTCGGCGCCGGCCTGCAAAGCGTGGTGGTGCCGACGCTGGTCGCGCGGTTGTTGCAAGGCACCGGGCGCGTGAATGTCGGCCAGGGCGCGGTGATGACGGTGCAGGGCGTCGGTGCGGCACTGAGTCCGGCGTTCGGTGGCTGGTTGGCGCATGCCTTCGGTTATCGCATCGCGTTTCTGAGCTTGGGTGCGATCGCGCTGCTGGCGGTGGCGTTGTGGGCTGGCTGTCGCGGCATGTTGCAGGCAGGGGCCTCCGTGCAGGCCGAGACAATGCTGTGACCGGTGCGCGGTGCGCGCACGAAGGTGGCTACCGATCGCTGGCCGTTGCGGCTTGCGCGTTATCGACCGCACTGCGCCGGCAGGGGTGAGCAAGTGCAATCCGAGCAGGGGCGTGTCCTGTCGGCCGGCAGGCCTGGCATGCGCGCAGATGACGCGGCGCGCGGCATCGCTTCGTCAAGCCGGATCGATGCAGTGTCTATCGCCGTCGAACGATGACAGCCGGCACAGATGAGGCGTCTTGGCGAGATATCAGGTGCGCCAGCCAGGATCTCACCGCGCATGTGGCAATGCGGCCTGGTAGCGGGCACGTAGGCGTATGTCGTTACGCACAGTTCCGGTGACTGCGTGGCTACTGGCCGCCAGCGAAATTCCATTGCCGCCAGGCTTCGAACACCATCACCGCAACGGTGTTGGACAGATTGAGGCTGCGGTTGTCCGGGCGCATCGGCAGACGTAGCCGGTGCTGCGGCGGAATCGATTCCAGCACCTCGGCCGGCAGGCCGCGGGTTTCCGGACCGAACAAAAACGCATCGCCATCGGCGAACTGCGGTGTGTCGTAGCGCACCGTACTGCGGGTGCTCAGTGCGAATACGCGCTTGGGCGCGATCGCGGCCAGTGCGCTGGGCAGGTCGGCGTGCACCTGCAGTGGTGCGTATTCGTGGTAGTCCAGGCCGGCGCGCTTGAGCTGCTTGTCGCTGAGGTCGAAGCCGAGCGGCTCGATCAGGTGCAGGCGCGCGCCGGTATTGGCGCACAAGCGAATCACATTGCCCGTATTGGGCGGAATTTCGGGCTGAAACAGGATGACGTCGAGGACAGGTGCTGACATGCGCGCAAGTGTAGCTGCGCGCGTGCTTAAAGACTGATGGCGGCGTCGACCAGAGCTTCCAGTTCGGCCGGCGAGGGCTGCAGTTGCGGCGTCGGCAGGTTCACGATGACCTGACCCATCAGTGCACCGATGGCGCCAGCTGCCTGGCTGGAGGCGCTCTGCGCACTGGCGGCGGCGCTGCGTACCACCAGGTCGGCACGCTGCTCGGCCGAAGGGCGCACCTGCACCGCCGCCAAGGTGACGATGCGCGGGCCGGCCTGTTCGGCGGCCAGGGCGGCCAATTGTTCGGCCGAAGGACGCACCTGCACGGCGGCCAGGGTGCGGATGTCGCTGGTGCGTTCCAGGGTCTGCTGGGCGATCTGGTCGGCGGCCGGACGCACCTGGACGGTCTCCAGAGTGGTCAGGCTGGCGGCCTGGGCAAAGCCGGCCAAGGTGGCGCCAGCGAACAGGGCGGCGGAGAGGGCGATGCGCAGGGTCTGGGTCTTCATGGCGGGGTCTCTTGGTGTTGTTAGGCAGTGGTGTTGTAGTAATGTAGTACACCGTTTCGGTACGCACAAGAACTTTCGCGTGGCTTTTATTTTGTTCAGCGAAAAGTCAGTTTCAGCGGCTGCCGGCGGTTGCGAGATACAGAGGAGCAAACGGTGTGCCAACAAAAGACTATTGTTTTTAAAGGGTTTTCAGCCGCGTAAGAGTGTCCGCGTCCGGACACCCGGACGCGCTGCGGGACGGCGGACACCGCGGCCAAACGGGTATGCACGCTCAAGGCAAGGCGGTTCGGTGCGCTGAATGGGTGGATGGCGGGTGCCACCGCGTGCCGGATCGCCAGCAGGCAACTGCGGCACAATCCGGCTTTCCCCACAGGTGTGATGACTTATGCGCGTGCTGATGCTGTCTGTTCTGGTTGCCACCACCACTGCGGCGTGCACCTGGGTGCCGATCGAACAAAGCGGCAAAGGTGTGCGGGTGCTGCCCGCAGGCCCCGTGCCAGCGGGGTGTCAGCAGCAGGGCGAAGTGGTGGTGACGGTCAAGAGCAAGGTCGGCTTCTACAACCGCAACCCGCTGCGCGTGCAGGAAGAGCTGGAAACGCTGGCGCGCAACGAGGCCCCCGGCGCCAATGCCAATGCGGTGCAGGCGCAGGGCCAGCCGGCCGACGGCAGCCAGCGTTTCAACGCCTTCCGCTGCCCGCCGCGCTGAACCGTTGGGCTGGGGCGCAGGCGATTCAAATGTAAAGATGCGGTAAAACCAGCCAGCGGCTAGACTAGCGCCCCCTCGCCTGACGCCATGGCGCTACTTCGATGCTCTTCCAGAATGTCTCCATCGCGGGACTGGCGCATGTTGATGCGCCGCACACGCTGACTTCCAAGGAAATCAACGAACGCCTGCAACCGACCTACGACCGTCTCGGGATCAAGACCGACGTGTTGGGCGACGTTGCCGGTATCCATGCACGGCGCTTGTGGGACCAGGATGTCCAGGCATCGGACGCCGCCACCCAGGCCGCGCGCAAGGCGCTGATCGACGCCGGTATCGGCATCGAGAAGATCGGCCTGCTGGTCAACACCTCGGTGAGCCGCGACTACCTGGAGCCGTCCACGGCGTCCATCGTGTCCGGCAACCTGGGCGTGGGCGACCACTGCGTCACCTTCGACGTGGCCAATGCCTGCCTTGCCTTCATCAATGGCATGGACATCGCCGCGCGCATGCTCGAGCGCGGGGAGATCGACTATGCGTTGGTCGTGGATGGTGAGACCGCCAACCTGGTGTACGAGAAGACCCTTGAGCGCATGACCTCGCCGGACGTCACCGAGGAGGAGTTCCGCAACGAACTTGCCGCGCTGACCCTGGGGTGCGGTGCAGCAGCCATGGTCATGGCGCGCACCGAGCTGGTGCCCGACGCCCCGCGCTACAAGGGCGGCGTGACCCGCTCGGCCACCGAGTGGAACAAGCTATGCCGGGGCAACCTGGACCGCATGGTCACCGACACCCGGCTGCTGCTGATCGAAGGCATCAAGTTGGCCCAGAAGACCTTTATGGCCACGCGCCAGGTGCTGGGCTGGGCAGTGGACGAACTGGACCAGTTCGTCATCCATCAGGTCAGCCGCCCGCACACCGCCGCCTTCGTGAAGTCGTTCGGCATCGACCCGGCCAAGGTCATGACCATCTTCGGCGAGCACGGCAATATCGGTCCGGCCTCGGTACCGATCGTGCTGAGCAAGCTCAAGGAACTGGGCCGCCTGAAGAAGGGCGACCGCATCGCGCTGCTGGGCATTGGCTCGGGCCTGAATTGCTCGATGGCGGAAGTGGTTTGGTAAAGTCAGTTCGCCGGACGTGTTAAAAAAAATGGATTTTTAGTACACGTTCCAGCATCATGTTCGCTTGAAGAACATGAGCGAGGCAGCATGGAAAGCGTGTCGACGTTTAATCCTGAGCTTCCGTACAACGATCTCCCGCTGCTTCCACCAGCGGGAGATATCGAAACACGGAGCCTTCTCAAGGCTTGCATCGGTGCACGAGCTGCGTTGGCCGAGCTGAAGCAGGCAACGGCGCTGTTGCCAAATCCTACGGTGCTGATCAATACCATTCCGATCCTAGAGGCGCAGGCTAGTTCTGAGATCGAGAACATCGTGACGACGACGGATGAACTGTTCCGCTACGCCGAAGATCAGGACAAGGCACAAAAGCCTGCCACCAAGGAAGCATTGCGTTACCGCAGTGCGCTCTATGAAGGATTTCAGTCGCTAAAGCAGCGACCCTTGTGTACCGACACCTCCATCGTCGTCTGCAGCCGCATCAAGGCGGTGCAAATGCAGATCCGTCGCGTGCCCGGGACTGCGCTGGCAAACGACCAAACACAGCAGATCATCTACACCCCGCCGGTTGGCGAAACGCTGCTGCGCGACAAACTCGCCAACTGGGAGCGTTTTATCCACGATCACACCGAGGTTGATCCCCTGATTCGGATGGCAGTGGCGCATTACCAATTCGAAGCGATCCACCCGTTCACCGATGGCAACGGTCGCACGGGACGGGTGTTGAACCTGCTGATGCTGATCGAGCAAGGCCTGCTTGATCTGCCAGTGCTCTATCTCTCTCGTTACATCATCCGCCACCGCAGCGACTACTATCGTCTGCTACTGGATGTGACGCGGCATGGAAAGTGGGCGGAATGGATTCATTACATGCTGGCTGCGGTTGCCGAAACCGCTGCATGGACGACGGCAAAGATCCAGGCGATTCGTGGGCTAGAGGCGCAAGCCCGCGACTACATTCGTGACCACGCTCCCAAAGCATATAGCCGGGAGTTGGTGGACGTGATTTTCAACCAGCCTTACTGCCGTATCCAGAATGTCGTCGGCATGGTGGGGGTTACGCGCCAGACCGCTGCACGGCATCTCAAAGAGCTTGCGGACATTGGCGTGCTGCACGACCAGCGCCAGGGCAAAGAGAAGCTATTTCTACACCCGGCATTCCTTCGCTTGCTGTCCAATGACGACAACCAGTTACCCGCCTACCGCGTGCCTACGCGGACTGTGGAACAGAACGCATGACCAACAAATACGACCATCTCGATCGCCAAACCTTGATTGGCCTGTTGCAGCGGCGCGATGCCGAGCGACAGCTGGGGTTGGTATGGGAGCGCGACGAGATCGAGGCCGACCAGGCACTCAACGACGACTTTGTCGCGTTGTCGCTGGACGCTGGTTTGAGTCATGGCGAGGCGCCGTGGGACAACCTAAGGAAGGTCTGATCAACTCACCGCAGATGCGCGACACTATCGCCTTATGTAGAGGATTCATCCATGCAGCTGACGTTCGGTGAC
>NZ_JAGHWR010000024.1:0-4542 GCF_017746155.1 Xanthomonas sp. D-36-1 | reverse complement strand
TAATGGGCGGGGGGATTACCTCAGCCGCTGCTGCGGCCATCGCAGGCCAACCAGGTATGGTCGATGGACTTCGTGTTCGACCGCACTGCCGACGGTCGGGTGATCAAGTGTCTGGTGATCGTGGACGACGCCACGCACGAAGCGGTCGCCATCGAGGTGGAGCGCGCAGTAGCGGGCCATGGCGTGACGCGTGTGCTGAATCGGCTCGCCATCCGCCGCGGCTTGCCGCAGGTGATCCGCACGGACAACGGCAAGGAGTTTTGCGGCAAGGCGATGGTGGCCTGGGCGCATGCGCGTGGCGTGCAGTTGCGACTCATCCAACCCGGCAAGCCGAATCAGAACGCCTACGTTGAATCGTTTAACGGCCGCCTGCGCGACGAATGCCTCAACGAACACTGGTTCCCGACACTGCTGCATGCACGCACCGAGATCGAGCGCTGGCGCCGCGAATACAACGAGGAGCGACCCAAGAAAGCAATTGGCGGCATGACGCCCTCCGCGTATGCCCAACAGTTGGCCAACGCCGCTATCATCAACCCCGGACTCTAAACCTGGCCGCTACTCAGGGCGGGGGGACGTCGCTCTTCAATTGGATCGTTGAATGCAGGGGTCCGCGAATACCATGCCTCGCTGTCGCAAATGAGCTTTAGCGCGAAAGAGTCGAAAGCTCGATACTTGAATAGGCGATTTGGAATCACGGCTGCGAGTCTTCTGTTGCGCCCACGATTGCCTCTAGTGCCACTAATGCCTCACGCCGCTCTTTGGCTGACATCCGTGCTAATGCCATGATGGCTCGAGCGGTAGCCTCGTCTTCGGCGACCAAGTAAGCCATCGGCACCCCCAACGTGTCGGCCAGCTTCCCCAACCCATCCAAGTCGATGCCACTGGTCTCGTTCTCGTAGCGATTGACCCTGCTGCTGGCCAACTTCTTATCGAGCCCCATCAGCACCCCCAACGCTCGTTGGCTTGGGATGCCTTGCAGTTCCCGAGCCTGTTTCAGGCGGGCAGCAAAGAGAGCTCGGGGAGAAGCCTTCGGCACGTGAACGGATGTTGAAAAGTTGGCCGGACAGCATGACTTGCTCCTCCACTGCATGGCAGACTCTTCATGAAATGTAGCACCCTCCAACAACACACGGGGATTTCATGAAGACCGCAAGGATTGCAGGCGCCGCCCTGCTCGCATTGACCGTGGCCGGCGTTGCCCAGGCCCAGGACACCCAGCCCCCGAAGCCCGGCTTCTTTCGCCAGCTCGGAAAAAGTCTGGCCGACTCTGGCAAGCAGATGGTCGGCATCCAGCCGAACTCGGGCAGCAAAACCAGCACCCAAGGCACTGGCGCCATCTACGTGCCTCTCAGCGCCGCCGGGAAGCTGCCCGGCCTCTTTAAGGGCGACAACCACCAAGCAGCACAGCTTGGAAAGCTGGACTGGCCCCGGGTGGCGCTCACGTTTCAGGAATGGGGCGCCTCCCTGCCCTGCTGGACGGTGGAAGCGCGCATCTGGACCAGCCCCACGGCCCCGACCACGGAGACCTTCCGGACCTGCTTCGATGCCGCGGTGACTGAAACGGACGACCTGGGCGAGACAGCGGAGCTCAATAGCGCGGCCCTCTGGAAAGGGAGGGACACGCTGACCGGTATCAGGGTCTTGCCGAGCAAGCCCAACACGGGCGCCCAGCGCTCCACGGGCCCCAACCCTCCGGCCCAGCCCTTTGTCGTCAACGTGAGCCGGCCCGGCGTGGCTGACCGCGCCGTCGATGTCGCCCTGCGCGTCGCCTGGGTCTCGGGATTTCTCCAGACCGCAGACCTGCACCCGGGGTCGTCGGGAATGCTGACGCCATTCAAAGACACCAGGCTCTGGATTGCTGGTTTTAAACCCGACGGCAATCGCGACAACTAGCAGGCCCCGGATTTGCCCGCTTTCCCATCCCTCAGAAAAGGAACGACATGAAAAATGCATGGATCGGCCTGGTCGCGTTGACCATGGCCCTGGGCCTGACCGCCTGCAGCGGCAAGCCGTCGAACGACAACGCCAAGCAAGCGCTGGTCACCCTGCTCCAGCAGAGCGGCGCCGGCCAGGTCACCGATGTCCAAAACTTCGAACTCACCGGATGCGTGGAAGCGCAAGGCGCCGACGGCTACCGCTGCGACACGCGCGGCCAAGTGGTCCTGGAGATTGCCGGTCGGCAGTTCCCCGTGCCGGTCAACAAGAACTTGCGCTACGCCAAAGCGGACGGCACCTGGAGGGCCTACGCAAAATGAGCATGAAGACCGATTCGATGGCAGGAACGCCCGTCGACGCCGTGGGGGCTGGCGGGGACGCCGCACGGCGCGCTGTTCCCAAGAAGGTCATGACACCCCACAACCGCTTCTTCTGGTGGTTCTCGCTCAGTCTGCTGTTCCTGGGTCCGTTTGGCTTTCTCGTTGGGCCGCTGATGGCTCGCCGGGGCCTGCGGAAAGCAGAGCGCTTTCACGCTTTCGAGGCTCATATGGCACGGCAGCGTGACCGCGGCTTCAGTTGGTGGCAGTGGTGGGTCATGACGCCGCTGACCGTCATGGGAGCTTTCTGGGTCACTTCGGTGCTGAGCAGCCTTCCGATGGTGCTGTTTGTGCTGTATGCGCAGCTGACGCGCTAGACCCCAACACTGCCAGAGATGCGAGAGGTGCCCCCACGGCGGGGCCAGACGGCGCGACCAGTTTCTATTAAAAGCAAGGCACGCACAGGGTGAAGCAAGCTCCCCGGCCTGGCTGCGACTCCACATCAACGAAGACGTTGGTTCGAAGCATCGTGCCGTAAACTTAAGAGAGGCCCGTGCTCATTTTTTCCCTGGCGACTTGATGGTGAAGTAGGTTCCAAATAACCACTTCTCCTAGAAGCCAACTCATCAAAGGTAGACGGGCCTTTAACACAAATGATGGCTTTGAGGTCCTACTATTTGCTGTGATACTCAACCCTTATATTCGTGACCAATCACCTTATCGTAAATCCAGGGGCCTGATAAAACTTACTTACCCTGCCTTACAACCGCTATCTGGCAGACAGCGCTTTCCCAAAAAATAGCATCATTAGGAAGACATTGGCCTGGGGCTTCCCACGGACGGAAGTCCACTTTTTGAAGGCAGTTTCCGCCAAACTGACCTGAGCTAGCGCGTGTAATCTATCAAATGTTCTATTTATATCGTAATCAGCGGCATGTCTTTCTCCTGAAGAGTAACAAAATGACGCGCTACGTCAGCTAGTTCAGGCAGAACGGCTGTTGATATCAATGCTGAATATGGCCTGCCTAAATTAGGCTGAGAAATACCCTTGGCAGCAATTTTCATATCGCTATGAGTAAGCGCCCTTTGAATATGTCGTCCGATTCCCGCAGGCTGGGCGGGGCTCACAAGACTTGCAGCCTCTGACGATAAAAGATGGAACAGGGCGTAGTAGGCAGTCGAGATCGCTCGCCTGAGGCTAGCCTGCTGAGGCCTTCTTTTTTCTTTAGTCGCCAAATGCCTTGCTTGACGCAAAAGATCTTGAGGGAGCGCCATTAACGCTTTTTGCCAATCCCGTTAACCAATTCGACGTAAGGCCAGCGCGAAACGCCTTTGCTAAGCGCAACCTTCTGAACTTCATCGGCAAAGCTTCTCAACTCCCTGAACCTCTTTGAACTGGAAGCCACTGACTTTTCATTCACCTTCAATTTGACAAACAATGATGAATCCCCGCTCGAGTCATCCCCAACCTTGATGTCGTAAGACAATACGGTGCTGGGGATCCTCATCGCCTTTATAAGGCGGTCGAGAACTTTGCGGTCTTCGGTTTCGGAGTGGATCACGGAGTGGATCATCAAGTCGGCCATAAAGCACATTCACCACAAATCCACCAACTTCGCAACAGTCGCGACGTGGGATCTCTTTGATGTGATGACCAAACCTGTCTCTCGCTGAACGCAAGGCACCTCCGGAGCTACATCCTATAGCAAATGCTAGATCAGGAACGCCTAGCTTCCTTCTCCATGTGAACCCAAGGATGTGGGGGTATCACCACGTCCTCGCTGCTCGGGTGGAAGACGGAAACCCGATCATCGAGGCTAGCAACGGACCTAGACAACCCGCTACAATGGCAGACCACAAAGCAGGACACCTTCCTGGTTTGCGTGGCTGTAGGAGAGTCGGGACGTTCGAGCGGGATCAGTACCTCCCCCTCTCTCCGCCAGTTTTATGACTCTGCAAGCTGATTGCACGGGTCCAGGGCCACGGCATCGTGGCCCACGTCTTATGGTGGCCCCGTCGGTCCCTCGCGACGCTAGATCGAAAATCCCGCCAGGGCCGGAAGGCAGCAACGGTATCGATTGATGCGGGCGCCGAGGTCAACCGGCGGGGACACCACCCCCAACTTCGAAAGACTCCAGGCGAGCTGGCTGGAACCCCTGGCTTGCGCGCGATTGATCCAGTCACAAGCAGCAGGCAGTTCGTGCTGCGCTGCGCCCTATGCAACGCCGGTCGCCTACTCAGGCGCGGACGCGCGCCGCATCTGCATCGCTAAGGAAGGTCTGATCAA
>NZ_JAGHWR010000023.1:0-36857 GCF_017746155.1 Xanthomonas sp. D-36-1 | reverse complement strand
CTGCCGGCGATGGGGAGCGTGCGTCTGTGAACCGGGAAATTCCCGCGGAAAGCGCCAGAAATGGCGAAATTCCGAAGTTCCAAAAGCCACTCTTCGGAACGACGCCACCTTCCGCCCTGTCAGGTCTCGTTGTTCAGACCTTCCCTAGTGCTATGGGAATCGAACACGATCTGCCGCTACCTGGCCGCGCGCAGCCAACGCCACGATCTGCTGCCGGCCGCGCCCGCCGCGCGCGCACTGGTCGAGCAATGGATGGATTGGCAGGCCACCGAACTCAATACCGCCTGGCGTTACGCATTCATGGCCAGCGTGCGTGGCAGTGCAGCGCATACCGATGCGCAGGCGATTGCGGCGAGCGTGGAGCAGTGGAACCGGCACATGGCGATCCTCGATGCACAGCTGCAGCGCGGCGGTCCGTTCGTCCTCGGCGCACGCTTTACGCTTGCCGACATCGTGCTGGGGTTGTCGACACAGCGCTGGGTCGCCAGCCCCATCGCGCGTGCGCCATTGCCCGCGGTGGCGGCGTATTACGCACACTTGAAGACACGCGCTGGATTTCAGCGCCATGGTTGCACTGCACCCTAATGCCGCACATCGCCCTTGTGCGGAGCGAACCAGCTTGTGCGAAGCGAACCAGACCACCGAAGCGATGCATGCAGCACGCTCGCACTGCATTTGCCACCAACCGAACCCGCCTATTGGCGCTGGGCCTGTTTGCTTTCCTGGGCACGTTCGCGGCAATCGTCTGGTACCTGATGCGGCCCTACGGCTCGGTGTATTTTTTCCCCGTGCATTTTCTGATCGGTGCGGCGTTGCCGTTTTTGGTCTATGCGATCGGCCGAACCCGGCTGTGGTTCTGGATCGGCATGGGCATCACCGCCTTGGTGCTGCTGTGGTTCAACCTGTGGGGCCATGAAGCCAATGGCGCGGCCCCGCGGGTGCTCGACTGGAGCCACTTCGCTGCCGGTGTGGTTGGGCTTGCCGGCGCCTGGGCGGTGCAGCTGATCTACCGCAACGCGCGCCCGCCGCATCGCGCCTCGATTGAGTGAGCGGAGTGCGATATGCGATTGCGTGCCGTCAATCGCACACGCCGTGATGGATGGCTGTGCCGGGCAAAGGAAATGCACGATGCGCCGCGCGTGAGCTGATGCCATAGCGTGCCCAGCGTGCCCAGCGTGCCCAGGCACGGTCGGGCCGCATGACCTTGGACCGATAGCTTTGCTGCGCTGCGTTGGGCGACACTCGCGCATTCTTTTGATTCCCGCGAGGTCCACATGTCGTCTTGGCTCAGGCGCAAATCCATCGATCAGGTCACCGTGCACGAGGCCGGCCGGCAACTGGTCCGTAGCCTGAGTTGGCCGCATTTGATCGCGCTGGGCATCGGCGCCATCGTCGGTACCGGGATCTACACGCTGATCGGCGTGGGCGCCGACAAGGCTGGACCGGCAGTGTTGCTGTCGTTCGTGGCGGCCGGCACCGTGTGCGCCTGTGCGGCGCTGGCCTATGCCGAGATGGCCACGATGATGCCGGCTGCCGGCAGTGCGTATACCTACAGCTACACCGCGCTGGGCGAGAGCATTGCCTGGGTGGTGGGCTGGAGCCTGGTACTGGAATATTCGCTGGTGGTCAGCACGGTGGCGGTCGGCTGGTCGGGCTATTTCGTTGGTTTCCTGCAATGGCTGGGCGTGGGGTTGCCGCATGAACTCATTGCCGGGCCGCACGCCGGCGGCATCGTCAACCTGCCGGCGGTGGCGATCACCTTCCTGGTGGCTGGCCTGTTGATGGCCGGCACCAAGGAAAGCGCCACGCTCAACGCGGTACTGGTCGTGCTGAAGATCATCGCACTCGGCGTGTTCGTGGCCATTGCGCTGCCGGCCTTCAACAGCGCCAACCTGCAGCCGTTCATGCCGTATGGCTTCTCCAAGGCGATGGGTCCCGATGGCGTGGAGCGCGGAGTGATGGCAGCGGCGGCGATCATCTTCTTTGCGTTCTACGGCTTCGATGTGATTTCCACGGCGGCCGAAGAGACCAAGAACCCCGGGCGCGATCTGTCGATCGGCATCGTCGGTTCGATGATCGGCTGCACGCTGATCTATGTGCTGGTGGCCCTGGCCGCGGTGGGTGCGATGAGCTTTACCGTGTTCGGCAAGAGCCCCGAGCCGTTGGCGCTGATCCTGCGCGAACTCGGCCACGGCAAGGCGGCGTTGGTGATCGGTGCGGTGGCGATCATTGCGTTACCCACGGTGTTGCTGGCGTTTTTGTACGGGCAGAGCCGCATCTTCTTCGTGATGTCGCGCGATGGCTTGTTGCCGCGCGGCTTGTCCAAGGTCAATGCACGCACCGGCACGCCAGTGGCGATCACCCTGTTCACCGCGGTGCTGGTGGCAACACTGGCGGGCGTGGCCCGGCTGGACGAAATCGCCGCCTTGGCCAACGCCGGCACGCTGGCGGCGTTCACGGCGGTGGCGGCCTGCCTGTTGGTGTTGCGCGTGCGCGAGCCCGGCCGTGCGCGCGCCTTCCGCACGCCGCTGGCGTGGGTGGTGGGACCGGTGGCGATCGGCGGGTGCCTGTATCTGTTCTGGAGCCTGCCGAGCAAGACGCAGGGCTGGTTCCTGCTGTGGAATGCGCTGGGCGTGGTGGTGTACCTGGCATATGGGCGACGCAATAGCCGGTTGAATTCGGCTGGCTGAGCGGGCGACATCCTTCTCCCCCTCGGGAATTGTTCCCCCCTTCATGGAGGAGCAGGTGCCCGAAGGGGCGGAGGAGAGTCGGTGCGTAGCCACGTGCAGTTTGATGTCACGAGAACTTTGTCGCTCACCCCTCTCCGGGCCGGAGAGGGGCTTCACGCTGCCGCTCTTTTAGCGTTAAGCGCTGTTGCACTTGTGCCCCGCAGGGAGAGGGGTTTCAACCGCCGTGGTGTTATTGCGCCTGCGGGGTTGCACAGAACGATGTCGGCAATGCATCCGCTTGTGTACCCCAGCCTTGCGTGGGTGCTTGCTTGGTGAGCGCGAACGCCAGCGTGCCGCCCTGCTGCAGCTGCGCCCAGTCCAGGAATACCTGCGGCTGGGCCTTGCCATTCCAACGCACGTTGTCCACGTATTGCAGCGCGCGGCCGTCGGCGCCGGGGGCGTCGATGCGCAGGCGCTTGCCGTTGCCCAGATCCAGCGTGACCCGCTTGAAACGCGGCGCATGCAGCAGGAATTGCCCGCTGCCCGGCACCGCCGGATACAACCCCAAGGCACTGAACAGATACCAGGCCGACATGGTGCCAAGGTCGTCGTTGCCGGTGACGCCGTTGGGCGCATTGGTAAACAACTGTTGCGCGGCGCGCACCACGGTGGCGGTCTTCCACGGTTGCCCGATCAGCGTGTACATCCAGGGTGCGTGCAGGTCCGGTTCGTTGTTGGGGTTATAGCGGTACTGGTTGTAATAGCTGTACGGGCCGACCACCCAGTGCGTGCGTGCGGCAGTGAGCGGATCTTTCAGCAGATCGTCGTAGGCGAAGAAGGCGTCCAGGCGTTTACCGGCTTGTTCGCTGCCATGCATGGCCTGCAGCATGCCGGGGATGTCCTGCTGCACCAGCCACTGATACTGCCAGGCGGTGCCTTCGTGGAAACCGTGCTCGGAACGTGGGCTGTAGTGATCGTCGGACGGCGCATACCAGCTGCCGTCTTCCAGCCGCGGGCGCGGGAATCCTGCAAAGCCGGTCTCGGCATCGCGCACATCCGCGTCCCAGACGCGGTGCCAGTTGCCGCCGCGCTTGCGCAGCTGCGCGCTGTCCTCGCTGTGGCCCAGTGCTTGTGCCATCTGCGCGAGCGCGCAATCGGCCAATGCATATTCCAGCGTGGCCGAGCCGCCGTGGTGCGGGTCCACATCCATGCCCTTGGAGGGGAACGCGCGGTCGTACTGCACGAAGCCGTTGGCCAGATAGTTGGCATTGCCCGAGCGCCCGGCGTGGCGCGAATTGATCGGCGGCTGGCCGAAGGCGTTCTGGCGCAACGCTGCATACGCGTCCGCCTCGTTGCCCTGCAGCGCGCCGAAGCGCCACAGATCCACCAGGAACGGGGTGACCGGGTCGCCGGTCATGATGTTGGTGTCGAAGTTGGCGTAGCCCCAACGCGGCAGCCAGCCACCTTGCTGCTGGATCGCCAGCAACGAGCGGCCGATGTCGCGCGCGCGTGTCGGCTGCAGCAGGGCGAGCAGCTGGTTTTGCGAGCGGTAGGTATCCCACAGCGAAAAATACTCGTAGTAGGTCCAGCCATCGGCGCGATGGATCGCATCGTCGTAGCCGCGATAGCGGCCATCGGCATCGCTGCCGGTCAGCGGCTGCAGCAAGGCGTGATACAGCGCGGTATAGGCCACGGAACGGTCGTCGTTGCTGGCGCCTTCCACTTGCATGCTGGCCAACGCATTGCGCCAGCCGTTCTGCGCGCGCTGGCGCATCTGTTCAAGACTGAGCAGTTTGCCGCCCTGCATGCCATCGGCACGCAGGTTGCTGCGGGCGCCTTGCGCATCCACATGCGAGATGGCGCTGACCACGGTCACCGCACGCGCGTTCTTGTCTTTGCCTAGCGGGAAACTGAGCCAGGCGCCGTTGGGTTTGAGTTCGCCGCCCATGCCGTGACGCGCGCCGGGCACGCCGCCCTCTTCGCCCCAGACGCCATGCGCAGTGAACGGGCGATCGAATTCCAGCCGGAACCAGGTGGTGTATTCGTGGCCGCCGCAGAAGCTCTGCGTGGTCAGCTTGCCCTCGACCACGCGGTCGCCGACGATCTGTAGCTGGCTGCCGATCACCACATGGCGGTCGTTGGCCTGCGCCACGTTGACCAGCACATGGCCGGTGTCGGCACCCGGCGCGAAGGTGTAGCGCTCGGTGGCGGCGCGGGTCAGCGCGCTGGCTTCGGCGTCGATGCCGCCGTAATCGGTGAGCCGCACCCTGTAATAGCCGGCCTGGCCCACTTCGCCATCATGCGTGTAACGCGCGGCGTAGCGTTTCTGGTCGAAGGCCTTGGCATCGTTGGTGTCGAAGTCGCCCCTGGGACCGATACGGCCGGTGACCGGCAGCACCGACACCTGGCCGCCCTGCTCCCAGCAGCCGGCGCCGGACAGGAACGAATGGCCGAAACCCCGGATGCTGGGGTCGTCGTAGCGCCAGCCGGCGTAGTGCGCACCGATCGGGCTGACCTGGATCAGGCCGAATGGCGCCGAGGCGCCCGGATAGGTATTGCCGTCGTCCTTGCTGCCGATGAAGGTGTTGACCTGCGCCGGGTCTTGCGCGGCTAGCGGGCCGGACATGGCCACGCCGAGCAGGCACAGGCCGACCGCGGCGCGGCGCCAGAGCGGCGTGCACACAGCACGCGCGGTAGAACGGTTGGGCGATACGACTGACAGCATGCGGAACACCTTGGGGGGAAAGGGCGGCCGAAGCCGCAGATGGAAGGCGCGTGCCGGACGATCAACACCACAGCGCCGGCATCATCATGCGTATGGCAGTGTCTGGAATCGGCAGGCACCCTTGCGTGCCTGCACGGTGCCGAAAGCACCACCTGACGGCATCGATGCCCGCGCGGCGAAGTGCCCGCCTCAACCATCGAACACGTCTTCTTTTAGATATGTAAGGGAGATCAGCCGGCTTGGATCGATCTAAATTTGGGTGGGCCATGTGTCCTGTATTGGCAAAGATTAAGCGTTCGAAGCTCTTTGCTGCACACCGCGTCGCAGCAAAGCAGGCGGACCCAAGCGGTTTTCAAACATCCCGATGACTATCGAATCAATAGGTTGCGATGTTCGCCATATTTCCTGTTAACGGCGCTAATGGATGGGACCGGCTGTAGCACGGTGCTAGCCGGTAGGGCGCTTGATCTAAGCCTCCGCGCCGATGGCCCAACGCTACTGCGGTAGCGGCGTCTGTGCTGGATTGATAAGGACCGCGGTGATGTGCGTAGGCGTTCGCATAGTGCTTGTTGGGCGTGCTTCGGCACACGCAGGACGGTCAAATTGGCAACCAGTGGCACTGACGTGTAGTGGTTTGGCCACGTCCTGCCGCGCGGCACCGGCTGCGCACGCTATGACTGGTTCTGCGTGCTTCGGATAAATTCGCTCATCCGATGGGAGCGGTGGCTAACGTCCGAGAGCGGAGTCGCTGGCGATACGCGCCTCCTCGATTCGACTCCCACAAAAAAGCCCGGTCACAGGACCGGGCTTGGCAGCAGGGCGTCGGCGGGAGGGTCCGCGCCCGGCGGTGGCTTACCAGCGCATGCCTTCGAACGGATTGAAGCTGGTGCTGCCCTTCACCTTGTCCAGGTAGTAGGCGTAGTTGGCGCTCATGCCAGCCAGCAGGGCCAGCGGAATGCTCAGCGCATTCCCGATCGATGCGGGCAGGAACGAGGCCACGATGCCGACCACCAGGCCAACGCCGATCAGGCCCAGCGCCTTGCGCCACAGGCCCAGGATGAAGAAATAGATGAAGCCGAAGAACAATGCGTAGAAGTTCATGCCCACCTTGAGCTTCTCGCCAAATGGCAAGGCCTTGAGCGCCTGCTTGTAGGCAGGATCCCTGGGGCCGCCGTGACGGTCGAAAAAGGCGAAGCGGAATTGCCACTTGGGGCTGAGCGGGGTGCGATCGAAGGTATCCATTCCAATCCATGTAGTTGTAAACGTTTACATGATAGGCGAACGCGTATTCAACGGCACACGTCCGCGGCCTCTCACATCGGTTCGGTGCAGCTTCCGTCTGCGCAGAGCCTGCGCAGAGCCTGCGCAGACGGTCAGCGCTGGTCGCTGGTACCCGTGCCGCGGCGGGCGCGGCGCAGCGAGTACAGCGAGTGGTCGGCGCGATCGACCACCGCCGCCAGCGCTTCGCCGTCCTGGCGCAGGGCGGTGCCGAGGGTGAAGCGGATCGGCGCGTCCTCGCTGGCCCCCATGTAGTCGCGCTTCAACGCGTCCAGCTGTGCCTGGCTGGCCTGGTGCAGCAACACCAGGAATTCGTCGCCGCCCAGGCGGACCAGGCGGTCCTGGGTGCGCAGCGGCTGGTTGAGGAACCACGCCATCTGCACCAACACCTCGTCGCCACGCTGGTGGCCATGGGTGTCGTTGACCAGTTTGAACTTGTCCAGATCCACCACGATGCAGCCCCAGCGCACGCTGGGGTCGCGCTTGTCCAGCTCGTCCAGGAAGCGGCGGTTGTAGCAGTTGGTGAGCGGGTCGGTGAACGACCATTCCAGCAGCTGCTTTTCCTGCCGGTACTGGTTGGTGATGTCCTGGGCATGTGCCAACACCACCGTGGCGTCGGATTCCACGTCCAGCACGTTGTGGTACTGCCAATGGCGCAGACTGCCGTCGCCGGCCACCAGTTCGATCACGCCCGAATCCTGGCCATCGAGCACCATCCGCGAGAGGTACCCCCGCAAGGCGGCGTGGCGCTCGGGGCGCACGAATTCCACCAGCGAGCGGCCTTCCATCTGCTCGACGCTGCGGCCGAGCGAACGTGCGGCGGCCGGGTTGATGCTGACCAGCCGGCCATGCATGTCATGGGTGCAGATCAGGCCCAGGCTGTACTGGAACATCTTGCGGAACTTGCGCTCGCTGGCGGCCAGCGCGTCCACCGCCCGATGCCGGTCGGTCACGTCCTGGACCGCGCCGATCAGGCGCTTGCGGCCATCCACATGTTTCACCGAGCCGGTGCTGTGCACCCATAGCCGCCGCCCGGTGGCGCTGGTCAGCGGCAGCTCCAGATCCCAGGACGTGCCGTCCCGCACGCAGGCGTCGACCGCTTCGGTGATGACCGCGCGCGCCTCCAGCGGGTAGAAGCCGATCGCCTCGGTCAGGCTGGGCCGGTAACCGGGCGGAACATCGTGCAGCCGGCAGGTCTGGTCCGACCAGATCAGCGTGCCGCTGGCCACATCCACCTCCCACCCGCCGACCCCGGCCACCCGACCGGTGCGCTCCAGAAATGCCTCGCTCTCGCGCAGCCGCTGCTGCAGCTGGGCGTTGGCCACCTCACGCTCGAGCATCACGCGGCGTTGCTCCAGGCCTTCGGCGGCCACCTTGGCCAGTTGCTGCAAGGCCTGCAATTGCGCCGGCTCCAGCGCGCGGGCGCGCTGGTCGATCACGCACACCGTGCCCATGCGTAAGCCATCCGGCAGCACGATAGGGGCGCCGGCGTAATAGCGGATACCGGGCGCATCGGTGACCAGGGCATTGTCGTGGAAGCGTGGGTCGGCCGGCGCGTCGCGCACTTCCATCACCGCATCGCCCTGGATGGTGTAGGCGCAGAACGCCAGCTCGCGTGGGGTTTCCGAAACCCCGGGCAGGCCGATGTTGGCCTTCCACCACTGCCGACGTTCGTCCACCAGCGAGACCAGTGCGCTGGGGGTGCCGGCGATTGCCTGCGCGGCAGCGGCCAGCGCATCGAAGAACGGCTCGGCGGCGGTGTCGACCACCTGCAACAACGCCAGACGTGCCAGGCGCTGGGCCTCGATGGACGCAGATGACACGACGGTATCGCACTGATTCAACGGAGCGCTCGCGGCCGGGCAATCCGCGCAGTCTAGCGGACTGCGCATACCAGCCAAGGCGGCGTTGCGTGCGCCACCGCACACCGCAGCGTTACGGCGGGCGTGGCCTCGCTCGGTCGGGGGCGTGCGCGTCGGTGTTCGTGGTGGTTGCGGCGCTGTCGTCGCGCATCTGCAGCGCCAGGTACAGCCGCATGCAGTCGTCGGTGTTGCCCAGGTCCACCGCGCACAGTTCCTGGATGCGCTGCATGCGGTAATCCAGGGTGTTGCGATGAATGCCCAGCGCCTTGGCGGTGGGGGCCATGCGCATGCCGGCGCCGAACCAGACCGATAAGGTCTTCAACAACTGACTGCGACGGTCCTGCGCCAGCAGTGCCTGCAGCGGCTTGCGCAATTCGTCGGCCTGCCAGGCCTGGCGCAGGTCGTCCACCAGCACCGGCAGGCGGTAATCGTCGTAGAAGAAGGCGTCGGCGTGCGGGGTGCGCGCCTTGCCGATGCGCATGGTGGTGCGCGCAATCTGGTGCGACAACGCCAGGCCGTTGGCCTGCGGAAAATACTGGCCCAGGGCCAGCCGGATCCGCAGCCGGCTGCTGGCGCGCATGCGCTCGAGCAGACTGTGGGCGCGACGGCGTTGCTCCTCCACGTCCCAGTGGCCACGCCGGTCCAGTGCCGGCTTGAGCACCACCAGCTCGTTGAGCGCGGTGGCGGCGATCAGGTTGCCGCGCTCGGGCGTGGACAGCAGGGTGTGCAGGCGCTGCAGTTCCACCAGCATCGCGTCCAGGTCCAGGCTGTCGCTTTCCACTTCGATCACCGCGGCCACGCGCGGCAGCTCCAGCGCGATACCGAGCCGCTCGGCCCAGCCGGCCAGCGCCGGGGTCGGGCCGTCGGGACGGATCAGGCCCAGCGTGACTTCTTCGCGCAGGCGGGCGTCGCGGGCCAGCAGGCGCAGCAGCCCGGCCTGTTCCAGCATCGCCTCGGCGGCCATGCGCACCAGCTCGGCCTGTTGCCCGATGCGCTGCGGGTCGCCGGTCAGCCCGACGCAGCCGACGATGCGGCCATCGGCGATCAGCGGCAGGTTGACGCCGGGGCGCACCGCATCCAGCTGCTGCGCCAGCGCAGCGTCGATCTCCACCCGGCCCTGCCGGGACAGCACCAGCAACGCACCTTCGTGCAGCTGGCCGATCCGCGCCGGCTCGCCGCTGGCGATGATGACGCCGGAATAGTCCATCACATTGACGTTGCCGTCGATGATGGTCATCGCGCGGTCGACGATGGACTGCGCCAGGGTGCGGTCGAGCGTGAGCATGGGCGGGGGTCTGTTGCCGCGATCAGGGGCGGTCACGGTGGCATGTTCGCTGCGCGCGTGTTCGGCACGCGTATGACGGTGGGAGGTGCAGCGGCCGATGCCCGAGGTCGGTGCGAAGAATGCTGACCGCCTTCGTGGCTCGTTAGGCCTGCAGTGGTGCGCACCCTATCCAGCAGGCCGCCGCGCACGCGAGCGCATGCGCCTCGCCCGTCCGAGCCGCCCGGGCGCTGCCGTCAGCCCCGCTCGCCCCCCGACCGGACCTGTGCCAATGCCCCGCCCAGCTGCAGCGTCGCCGCCACGTTGCGCGCGGCGATGCGCACGTTGCTGGCGGCGTCGGCCAAGGCCTGTTCCACCGTGCAGGCGCGGTGCACCACCGCGAACATGGCATCGATGCCGTGGCCGTGCAGCAGCGCGGCACCGTTGCCCAGGCAACCGGCAATGGCGATCACCGGTTTGGCATGCCGTTGCGCCACCCGTGCCACGCCGACCGGGGTCTTGCCGTGCAGGCTCTGGCTATCGAGGCGGCCTTCGCCGGTGATGACCAGATCGGCCTGCGCGACTAGCGCCTCCAGCCCGAGCGCCTGGGCGACGATCTCCACGCCGGGCCGCAGCTGCGCGCCCAGATACGCCACCAAGGCCGCGCCCAGGCCGCCGGCCGCGCCGCCGCCGGGCAGCGCGTGCAACCGCACGCCCAGGTCGCGCTGCAGCAGGTCGGCGTAGTGCTGCAGGTTGCGATCGAGCTGGCGCACCATGCTGGGGGTGGCGCCCTTCTGCGGGCCGAACACCGCCGAGGCGCCGGTCGGCCCGATCAGTGGGTTGTCCACGTCGCAGGCCACTTCGAACTGGCAATCCTGCAGCCGCACATCCATGCCTTCGGTGTCGATGCGCGCCAGCGCAGCCAGCGCGCCACCGCCCGGTCCGATCGCCTCGCCCTGGCCATCCAGCAACCGCACGCCCAAGGCCTGCGCCAGGCCGCTGCCGCCGTCGTTGGTGGCGCTGCCGCCGATGCCGATGATGAAACGCCGTGCGCCGGCGTCCAAGGCGGCCAGGATCAGCTCACCCACGCCTGCGGTGCTGGTGCGCAGCGGCGCGCGCTCGGCCGGCGGCAGCAGCGCCAGCCCGCTGGCGGCGGCCATTTCGATCACCGCGGTGCGGCCGTCGCCAGTCAGGCCGAAAAACGCCTGCACCGGGGCGCCGAGCGGGCCGCTGACGGTGCAGGCGATCACCCGCCCGCCGGTGGCGGCCACCAGCGCGTCGACAGTGCCTTCGCCGCCATCGGCAACCGGCACCTTGTGGTACTGCCAGTCGGGGAACACCTCGCGAAAGCCCGCCTCGATCTGCGTCGCCACTTCCAGCGCAGACAGGCTTTCCTTGTACGAGTCGGGGGCAATGATGATCTTCATGCGGACACTCGCTGGGACGGGCACATCACTGGTTCACCGCGCGCGCCGGCACCCGCAGCACCAGCGTGGCGCCCAGCAGCATGGCGCCGGCCAGCACGTACAGCGCCACTTCGGTGCTGTGGGTGGTGTCCTTGATCCAGCCCACCAGATACGGGCTGACGAAGCCGGCGACCTGGCCGGTGGAATTGATCAGCGCCAGTCCACCGGCGGCGGCGGCAGCAGTGAGAAAGCCGTTGGTCAGCGGCCAGAACAGCGGCAAGCCGCTGACCGCCCCCATCGTGGCCAGGGTCATGCCGAACACGGCCAGGCCCAGGTTGTCGCTGACGCTGGCGGCGATGCACAGGCCGGCCGCGCCCATCAGCAACGGAATCACCAAATGCCAGCGACGTTCGCCGAAGCGGTCGGCCGAACGGCCCATCAACACCATGAACACCGCCGCGGCCAGGTACGGGATGGCGCTCATCAGCCCGATGCGGATCGGGTCGGCGACGCCGCTGCCCTGAATGATCGAAGGCAACCAGAAGTTGATCGCATACACCCCGCTCTGGATGCAGAAATACACCGTGCCCAGCAGCCACACCGCCGGGTTGCGCAGCACCGCGCCCAGCGAAGTGGACGCGCCGGCCGGCTTGCCGGCTTCGTCCTCGGCCAGCACGCGTGCCAAGGCCTGTTTTTCCTGCGGGTTGAGCCAGCTGGCCTGTTGCACGCCGTCGCTGAGCAGGAACCACACCCCGATGCCCAGCAACACGGTCGGCAGGCCCTGCAGCAGGAACATCCATTGCCAGCCGGCCAGGCCGCCCTGCCCGGCCGAGAAGTGACTCAGGATCCAGCCGGACAACGGCCCGCCCAGCATCCCGGAGATCGGGATCGCCGACATGAAGACGGTCATGACCCGGCCATGCCGGGCACGCGGGAACCAGCGCGTCAGGTACAGCACGATGCCGGGGAAGAAGCCCGCCTCGGCCGCACCGGTGAGCAGGCGCAGGGTGTAGAACCCGGCCGGGGTGCGCACGAACAGCAGGCAGGTGGAGAGCAGGCCCCAGCTGACCATCATGATCGCCACCCAGCGCCGGGCACCGATGCGCTGCAGGATCAGATTGCTCGGCACCCCGCAGGCCAGGTAACCGATGAAGAAGATGCCCGCGCCCAGCCCGTACACGGTCTCGCTCATGCCCAGGTCGCCCAGCATCTGCAGTTTGGCGAAGCCGACGTTGACCCGGTCCAGGTAATTGAACAGGTAGCAGACGAACAGGAACGGGATCAGCCGCCACAGGATCTTGCGATAGGTCGCGCCCATGCCATCGGAGGGCGGCAGGGGCCGGGTGGCTTGGGTCATCGCACGCTCCAGCAGTCGGTGGGCCCACCGGCACGCAGTGCCCTGGCATCGGCACCACACGGGGGTCGGCGCATTCTAGTTGGAGCTTTTTCCCGGAAGCATCGTCAGGCTGCTGCCTGTCTGCGGGCAGGCAGACGCCGTTTTTTGTGCAACTGCCCAAATCAGCCACCATCGCTTCCGGCGCGTGCCGGGCTCGGAACGCAACAGCAACCATGCTGTTGGTGCAGGGCTGGCCGCCCCGATGCAGCGACGGCGACCCGCCCCCCAACCGCTTGGCTGACAACTAGCGCCGGCGCACTCAGCGCGCGCCCTAATCAGCCAATCCGGCGAAGACGCCAGTAGCGGCAACGCGCTTTACCTCAGCCCTGCACCCACAACCAAACCGGCGCCCCACCGCCAAGCCCCATGCAGGACCAGCCCCGCACGACAGACCGCCTCGGCTTTGCGAATCCCGATTCCCAAATCCCCACTCCCGCGCTCTACCGATTCCCCATTCCCGACTCCCGATTCCCCGCCGCATACGCCTGCGCCTGGTCCATCACGCGCAAGAGGTTGCCGCCCCAGATGCCGGCGATCTGTTGTTCGGTGTAGCCCTTGCGCAACAGCCACGCGGTGATGCGCGGCAGGTCGGAGACATCTTCCAGGCCCACCACCCCGCCACCGCCGTCCCAATCCATGCCGATGCCCACGTGCTCGGGTCCGACCACCGCCAGGATGTGCTCAAGATGGGCGAAGAAGTCTTCTTCGGTGGCGCGCTTGATCGGGTAGCGCGCATCCAGGTCCTTCAGCGCGGTGCTGAGCTTGGTGCCGTCGGCGATCTTGACGTGCTCCCAGCCGCCGTACTGGTCGGTGAGCGCCTTCTCGGCGGCCTTGCGCTCGGGGCTGGCGCCGCTGTCCACCAGGTAGCCGCCGTAGGAATTGACCTGGATCACTCCACCATGCGCGGCCAGCACCTTCAGGCGTGCATCGTCGATGTTGCGCGGGTGGTTGTAGACCGCGCGCGCACCGCTGTGCGAGAGCACGATCGGCACCGGCGACAATGCGATCAACTGGTCGAACACCGCATCGGAGGCATGCGATTGATCGATCACGATGCCCAGCGCCTGCGCCTGTTGCACCAGCTGTGTGCCGGCCGGGCTCAGGCCGTTCCACTCCGCGCCCTTGGGGTCGGTGGCCGAGTCGGCGAACTCGTTGTTGAGAAAGTGCACGGTGCTCATCAAGCGCAGCCCCTGCGCGTAATAAAAACGCAGCAACGTAGGATCGGCCACCAGCGGGCTGGCGTTTTCCATGCTGATGTACACCACGCGCTTGCCGGCGGCCTTGATACGCGCGGCATCGGCCGGCGTGGTGGCCAGTGCAAAACGCTGCGGTTGCGCGGCCACCAATGTGTGGATCTTCAGCAAGCGCTGCAGACCGGCATCGCGATCGTCCAGGTGCGCGGCTGCACTGCGATTGCCCTGCCCGGTGTAGACCGCCCAGAACCCGCCATCCAACGCGCCTTCGACCATGCGCGGGTAATCCACCTGCGACAAGCGGTTACCCGTATGCGCCTGCAATACGTCGAAGTCGGCACGCTCCAGATTGGCCGGCGTGTCCAGATGCGAATCCAGCGTGACCAGGCGTTTCTGCAGGGCAGTAGCGCGCGCCAGTTCGGCCTTGGAAAACTCCAGCGCTTGTGCAGGCAGCGCAGCGGCCAGCAACAAGGCGACAGACAGCGAAAGCGAACGCAGGTGCATGCGATCTCACAGGCAGTGGGGGTGAGCCGATCATAGCGGCTGGCCGCACGCGCACTACCGCCACATCTGGGACGCTGCAGCGCTGCGGTCGATCCGCACGGCGTGGCGTGCGATACGCGCGCTGCAAGAGCAGTTCTGCGGCGATTCCGAGGGCGTGAGCCCGCGCGATGCTGTCGAGCTACGCCCGCCATGCCGGCAACCTCGGCGCGACCAGCCGCTGGTCATCACGCATCGGTTTGGTCCGCCTGGCAGCCCAGCGCGCGGAAACGCCACGCGCGCTGCATCGCTCAGTCGTCCAGTTCTGCCAGACGCGCGCGCACGCTGTCCACATCGATGTGTTCGCGCACATGCGGCCACTGCCGCGCCCACACCGAGCGGAACACGATCCACGCACCGAACACGCCCAGGCAGGTCGACCCCAGCGCCAGCAGCAACGGGTGCAGCGGCGAACCGTCGCCGGTCTGGAACAGGTACATGAAGGCCCCGGAAAACAGCAGCCAGACGCCGAACACCGGCCAGTTGCTGGCCAGCAGGCTGGCATTGGGCCGCTCGATCTGCCGCAGCAAGCGGCGCAAGGCCTTGCGTTCGTCTTCGTCGCTGGAGGTCATCGGCTGGCCGCTCCTGGTTGCATGTCTGCGTTGACCTACTGCTTGACGGCGATGGCATCGCGCCGCGAAAGACGCTGCCTGCACTGCCGCAGACCGCGTCCTCCGCCACCGAGCGCGCTTACACCACGCGGCAGAAAACGGCCTTCAAATAACGCGATTCCTGCACGTGCGCCATGAACGGGTGGTCCGGACCGGCACCGGCCACTTTCAAGATCTGGATGGTGCGCCCGGAGAAATACGATGCGCGCCGCAGCATGTCCAGGAACTCCTGCTCGGCCACCAGGCCGGTACACGAGAACGTGGCGAACAGGCCGCCGGGCTTGACCACGCCCAAGGCCAGCTTGTTCATGTCCAGATACTTCTTCAGCGCCGGAATCACCTGCTCGCGGTCGCGGGTCATCTTGGCCGGGTCCAGGATCACCACATCGAACTGCTCGCCACGGTTGGCCGCATCGCGCAGCCACGGAAAGATGTCGGCCTGCACGAACTTCGGCCGCACGTTGTTGAGTTTGGCGTTGCCCTTGGCGATGGCAATCACGTCTTCGTCGATGTCCACGCCCAGCACCTCGGCCGCACCGCGCGCGGCGGCATACACCGCAAAGCCGCCGGTGTTGCAGCACAGGTCCAGCACGGTCTTGCCTTCCACCTGCTGGCTCAGCCACTGCCGATTGTCGCGTTGATCGGCGAAGAAGCCGGTCTTGTGCGCGCCGGCCGGGTCGGCGCGGAACTTGATGCCGTGCTCGGTGATCACCGCCGCTTCCGTGGTGGTGTTGCTGTGGAAATCGAAGCTTTCCTGTTTCTGCACGTGTTCGTCGGCAAAGCTGTGGAAGCGGCAGCCGGGGAACTGTTCGCGCAGCGCCTCGTAGATCCATTCGCGGTGACGGAACATGCCGGCGGCGAAGAACTCCACCACCACCAGGTCGCCGTAGCGGTCCACCACCAGGCCGGACAGGCCGTCGCCTTCGCTGTGCACCACGCGCCAGGCATCGGACACGCCGTCGAGCTTGAGCCAGTCGCGGCGCAGGCTCACCGCTGCGGCGATCTTGCGCGAGAACCAACCCGCATCCACCGGCACCGACCGGTCGGTTTCCAGGATGCGCACGGCAATGCGCGAATGGCCGTTGTAGAAGCCGCGGCCAATCCACTCCCCATCCACGCCGACCACATCGACGATGGTGCCGGGCTTGGGCTTGGCGGCGGGCTTTTCCACCAGCTTCTGGAAGATCCACGGGTGGCTGGAGCGCCAGGCATTCTTGAGACGGACGACAGGGACTGGAATATTCATCGGCCCATTGTATCCGGCTGGATTGACGTGCCTGCGCCGGGCACGCAGAATCGGGCGCAGAAGGGGAGTAGCTCCCAGCGTTGTCGCCGTCATGACGAGCCCGCCATGTGCAGCGCTCCGGTGCAACGGCAACCGGCCCAGCCGGTTGCGAGCGAGACCTTCGCCGCGCAGGCGAAGGTCCGTCACCCGGAATCCACGATTTCCGTGTCACAAGGCCTCAGCCCGCCGGCTGTCCAGGCCGCTTTCACTTTTTTCGGGATTCTTATGCAAACCATTGGCAATGTCTGGTTGTGGGGTGGCTTCGCGGTGGTGGTGATCGCCGCGCTGCTGATCGATCTGGTGCTGATGCGCCACGGCGGCGCCCACAAGGTCACCTTCAAGGAAGCCACCTGGTGGAGCATCGGTTGGGTGCTGCTGGCGCTGGCCTTCAATGCCGGGCTGTGGTGGTACCTGCAAGGCAGCGTCGGGGACGCCCAGGCCGACCAGATCGGGCTGCAGTTCCTCACCGGCTACCTGGTCGAAAAATCCCTGGCGGTCGATAACATCTTCGTCTTCCTGATGGTGATGACCTACTTCGGCGCGCCTGAGGAACAGCGCCAGCGCGTGCTGATCATCGGTGTGCTGGGCGCCATCGTGCTGCGCGCGATCATGATCTTTGCCGGCTCGATGCTGCTGGCCAAGTTCCATTGGCTGCTCTACGTGTTCGGTGCGTTCCTGCTGCTGACCGGCATCAAGATGTGGTTCTCCGCCGGCAAGGAGCCGGATCTGGAAGCCAACCCGGTGCTGCGCTGGATGCGCGGGCACCTGCGCCTGAGCCCGCAGTACCACGGCAACCTGCTCAGCGTGATCAAGGATGGCAAGCGCTGGTTTACGCCGCTGTTCGTGGTGCTGATCTTGATCGCGGTGATCGATGTGATCTTCGCAGTGGACAGCATCCCGGCGATCTTCGCCATCACCACCGACCCGTTCATCGTGCTCACCTCCAATGTGTTCGCGGTGCTGGGCCTGCGCGCGATGTTCTTCCTGCTGGCCGGCATGGCCGACCGCTTCCACCTGCTGCCCTACGGCCTGGCGGTGATCCTGGTGTTCATCGGCACCAAGATGATGATCATCGATCTGTACAAGATCCCGGTGCTGGTGTCGCTGGGCGTGGTGGTCGCGATCCTGGTCGCCACCATCGTGCTGAGCCTGCTGCGCCCGCCCAAGCCTGCCGGGCACTGAGGGGCCGGGATTGGGCAGTCGGGATTCGGGATTGGTGGCGCGGCCTGCGCTGCTGGCAACCATGCACACCGACCAACTCGACTGGTCCTTGCCCGCCCACCGTCGCGGGACCTTACGCGGCATGGATGCCGCGTAAGAGCTTACAAGGACGTACTTGCAGCGTGTCCCGCGATGGTGGGCGGGCAAGGACCCTGCAGCCAAGCCGTAGATCGTCCGCGATAACGCGCAGGCCGAGCCGCCACAGATCCGCGCCGGGGCTGGATTATCCCGTCGCCGGGTCTGCTTATCCCACGTTCGTTGGGCTTGTAAAAAACCTGCGCGCCGCCATCCGTGAATGCATGACAACGCACCCTCTCGCCTCCGACCCCGCCACCCAGAGCCGCCTGGACCGTTCGCGGGTGCTGCGTGCCTTCAACGTCAGCCTGGCCGCCGTGCTGCTGCTGGTGGCGGTGTTTACCGCCCAGGGCGTGTTCGAGTGGCGCGCCTGGGCAGTGGCACCGCTGCAGGCCGACGGCCTGCGCGGCATCCTCACCGCACCGCTGCTGCATGGCTCGCTCGCGCATCTGGGCGCCAACGCCGCTGCGCTGCTGATCCTGGGCACGCTGGCCGGGAGCGTGTATCCACGTGCCACCGTCATGGCGCTGCCGCTGTTGTGGCTGGGCTCGGGCCTGGGCGCATGGCTTCTGGGCGAGCCCGGCAGCCGGCATCTGGGCGCCAGCGGCGTGACCCACGGGCTGATGTTCCTGGTGTTCGTGCTGGGCCTGCTGCGCCGCGACCGCCCCGCGATCGCCACCAGCATGATCGCCTTCCTGTTCTACGGCGGCATGCTGATGACCATCCTGCCGCACGAAGCCGGCGTGTCCTGGCAATCGCATCTGGGCGGTGCGGTGGCCGGGTTGATCGCCGCCCTGCTGCTGCGCCTGCGCGACCCACAACAGGCCAAGCCACGCTACAGCTGGGAAGACGAGGACGAAGACGCTGCCTGGGAGGTGAGCAACCCCGAGCACGCGATGCTGGAACCGCCACCGCCGCGTCAGGTGCCGGTGCTGTGGCAGCGCCAGGACGATGGCTCAGACAGCGTGGTGCTGCATTTCCCGTCGCGCGAACGCCCGCCAGGTAGCTGAGCCTTTCCAGGCGACCGCCGAGCCGATCAATGCCCTGCCCCGCGTAGGAGCGTCGCCTGCGCGCGATGGGCATTACCGCTACAGCCCGTCGCGCTCTGGCGCGCTCCTACGCGAGGCTGCTCAGGGGTGCCCGCTCAATGCACGCCGCGCCAGGCCCGGGTCGTCGGCGAAGAACGCATCGATCCCGGCATCCAGATACGCCTGCAACTCGACCAACGCACCGGCGTCGTTGCGCTCGGTGACCGCGCCGCTGCTGCGATTGTTGGCGGCGAGAAAATAATTTTCCGGACGGAACGTATATGGCTGCACCTGCAACCCGGCCGCATGCGCATCGTGCACCAGGCTGGTGGGCGTACCCAGGCGTTGCTGCGCATCCAGCGGGATGATGCTGCGGATGTCGGGGCCGATCGCATCGGCATAGCTTGCGACCTGCTTCAGGCCGTCGGGCGTGATCATCTGCCCGTAGGTCTTCGGCGCACCGTCCGTGCCGGCATCGGGCAGCGCCATCTGCGCGCCACCGAGCAACTGCAGCAGACGGATGTTGCTGGTGCGGCCGATCTTGCCGCGCAGATAGCGCAGGTTGCCGGTCTCGAACGACTGGATGATCACCGGCGCAGTCCGGGTATAGGCATGCGCATGCAAGGTGGCCAGCACCTTGTCTTCCATCGGCAGGCCTAGCGCCTTGAAATAGCTGGGGTGCTTGATCTCCGGAATCAGCCCGATGGGGCGCCCGGTCGCTGCCGATTCTGCGGCGACGAAATCGATGATCTCGTCGAAGGTCACGATCTGGAAGTGCCCGTCCCAGCGCGTACCGCGCAGCTGCGGCAGCCGCTCGCGCGCGCGTAGCGTCTTCAACTCGGCCAGGCTGAAATCTTCGGTAAACCAGCCTTCCATCGCCTGACCGTCGATGGTCTTGCGCGTTTTGCGCACAGCGAACTGCGGATGGCTGGCCACATCGGTGGTGCCGCCGATCTCGTTCTCGTGCCGCGCGATCAGCACGCCATCCTTGGTGGACACCAGATCCGGCTCGACAAAATCGGCACCATCGACAATGGCTTTGGCATAGGAGGCCAGGGTGTGTTCCGGACGCAGCGCACTGGCACCACGGTGCGCGAAGATCTGCACCGTCTTCGCCAGCGGCGCTTCGGCAACCGCCGGGCCGCTCATGCCCATCATCATCGCTCCCACCAGGCAAAGCCGACCGAACTGCATCATGCATGTCTCCACGGAAAACAGATACCGAATCAACGGGTGATCGCAAGGCGGACCTGGCCGATGCGCGATGCGCAATGACGACTGTACACGCGCATCGCGCATCATCTGCAACGCCCGACACTCACGCGTGAGGTCGTATCACCCGCCCTAAAAACCGTCTGCGTCGACAGACGTCGGAAATCTGCGCAACCGCCACACCGCTTTTGCGATTGCCCAATCCCGATTCCCGATTCCCGTCCTCAGAACCTGGCATCCAGCGTCAAGAACACCTGCCGCGGCGCGCTGGCATGGAAGGCCAGCTGACGCCCGTTCGGGTCGGTGTTGGCGAACGCGGTGAGGTTGGAGGCGTAACGCTTGTCGGTGAGGTTGGTGACGTTGAGCGAGAGCTTGAGCCCCTGCAGCACGCCAACCTGGCCGAAGTCATACCCACCGCCCGCATCGAATGAGGTGTAGCCGCCAAAGCCCTGATCGTTGGTGTAGGTGTAGTAGCGCTGGCCGGTGTACTTCCCGCGCAGGTTGAGATTCCACGGCCCGTTATTGAAGGCCAGCTCGCTGGCGAACATGCGCTTGGGCGTGTCGACGGTGTACTTGCCGGCGGTGGGAATCACCACGCCGTTCTGCACGTAGTTGTCGTCGTAGGTCGAACGGTTGATCGAAGCCGAGTTGTACCACTGCAGGTAGCTGGTTGGTTTCCAGATCACCGTCAGTTCGCCACCGCGGCTGCTCACCGAGCCGACGTTGAAGAAGCGCGTGGTGCATGCCGGCGTGGTGCCCTGCTGGATGCTGGCGCACGGGTTGAGCGAAAGCAGGCGGTTGTCGAAGGTCACGTCATAGCCGACCAGCGAAGCTTCGAAGCGGTCGCGCACGAAGCGATAGCCCGCTTCCAGCGTGCGCGATTTCTCCGGCTCCAATGCGCCGACGCTGGCATCGAACGAGGCCTGGGTCACCAGCAATGGGCCGCCCGCGCCGCCACCCTGGAACGCTGCGATGTTTTCCGCGTACGAAGCGAACACTTCCTGGCCTTCGGCGAGGCGATAGCCCAAGCCGATCTGCGGCAATACCGATTCGCTGGCCTTGAGCGAGCCGGTGGCCACCGGCGCTTCCACCGCCACACCCGGCGTCTCGCGCGCGGTCATTTCGGTGCTCGGGCTCTTGATGCCCAGGTCCAGGCTCAGGCGCTCATCCAGGAACTTGAAGTTGCCCTGCACATAGAACTGGCGGGTGGTGATCACGTAGTTCTGCGAGAACAAACGACGGTTGGGATTCTGCAGGAACTTGTCGTCGCTGACCGGGCCGGTAATCCAGTAGAAATTGCGCTCCACATCGTGGTGATTGCGCTCGTACCACAGGCCGGCTTCCAGATGATGCGGGCCCACCTCCCATCCGAGCGAGGCGATGCCGCCAGTGCGGTTGATCCAGTAATTGGTGCTGCGGATGGAGATCGGCAGTGCCTGCGGCGTCCCTGGGTTGGACGCCTGGCCCGGCGACCACCAGTGGCCCTGGCCCTTGTTTTCGTGGTGATAGACCTGCGTGTGCAGGCTGATCGCATCGTTGGGCTGGAAATCGCCGGCCACGTAGAACAGGTCGTCGTCGCGCAAGGCGCGGCTCTGGTAATACGCATCGTCGATGTTGTCGACACCGCCGCTGAAACCGCAACGCGCGGCATTGCGCGTGGCCGGTGCGCAATACGCTGCGGCCAATGCGCGGTTCCAGTCCGGCGCGTACAGATTCCAGTCCCAGCCCAGGCCACGCGCCATGCCGCTCTTGGACAGGTACGCGTAGTCGGCCTGCGAGGTGCGCGATGTGTCGGCGAATGCGGTCAGCTTGCCGCCATCGAACTGGTACACGCCCTTGGCATTGAACTGCCGCGTGGTGGTCGGCGATTCCGGGCGCGCCCACATGTCGGCTTGGGCATTGATGCCGGACAGATACGCCGAAAACCCGTTGTAATCGCCGGTATCCACGCGCAGGAAGGTGCGGCGGTTGGCATCGGAACCCACCGTCTGCGACACCTGCCCGCCGAACACGCTGGACGGATCGGCCGAGTAATACTGGATGGTGCCGCCCAGGTTGCTGGTCGACGCGGTGCCCAACGCACCGATGCCGGAGGCCAGCTCCACGCCGCCGAAGTTTTCCGCAATCAACGCGCGGCTGATGTTGAGGCCGTTGTAGTTGCCATAGGCGTTGTCGCCCAGCGGCAGACCGTCGAGCGTATAGCCCAGGCGGGTGCCGTTGAAGCCGCGCAGGCTGATCGTCTGCGATTCTTCGTTGGCACCGAACGCATCGTTGGATTGCACGTTCACGCCCGGCATGCGGTTGAGCAGCTTCTGGATGCTGGTGCCCGGCGGCAACACCGCAATGTCCTGCTGGGTGATGCGCTGCACCTGACGCGTTTCGCCCTGGCCGATCACCGACACCGCATCGAGTTGCTGCACGGTCGCACCGGTATCAGCAGACACTTCAAGGTCGGCGGCGTAAGCGGCAGGCGCGAGCACGAGCGCGGCGAGAACGGCGGCACTTAACTGATGGGTCTTGGGCATGAGCGGCGTTGGGGACGAGTCAAGAGATGGCGGCAAGCGTGCGACAGTTGTCTTGCGCCGGTGCGACCGAAACATGACAGTGCAACGACAACCGTTTCGCATCCCTCGCCGTTGCTGCGTCGCGTTGGCATGCAGCTGTCATCGAGCCGTCGTAATGTGCGAGCTCTTCCATTGGTGTTGTCTGAGGTCGCCATGTCGCAGCGCATTGCTTGCCACTCTCATCGGACGCTGGTCAGCGTTGCCATCGCCGCACTGTTGATCGGCAGCGGCATCGCAAGTGCACGCGACAAGGCAGCCTCGAAAGATTCGGTGCTCGCCACCGACGCGCATGGGTACCTGGAGAAACAACAACTGCCCGACAGCGTGCAGCTGGTGCCACCGCCACCGCAGGATGGCAGCGCTGCGCTCGCCAACGACGAGGCGGTCGCCAAGGCCATGCTCGCCCTGCGCGGCACACCGCGCTGGGAGCTGGCCGCGCAGGACGCGGTCCTGAGCTTTCCGGCTGCGGCCACGCACTTCAGCTGCGCGCTCGGCATGCAGATCGACCAAGCCAGCACCCCGCATCTGATCGGTCTGCTCGAACGCAGCATGCGCGATGCCAGCACCGCGACCAGCGCCGCCAAGGCACGCTATCAACGTCCGCGTCCTTTCATGCGCAACGCGCAACCGATGTGCACCCCGGCCGATGACGCGGCCCTGCGCAAGAACGGCTCCTACCCCTCCGGCCACACCGCCATCGGCTGGACATGGGGCCTGATCCTGTCCGAAATCGCCCCCGCCCACCGCGACGCCCTGCTCGCGCGTGGCCGCGCCTTCGGCGACAGCCGCCTGGTCTGCAACGTGCACTGGCAGAGCGATGTCATCCAGGGCCGCATGGTGGGCGCCGCCACCGTTGCCGCCTTGCACGGCAATCCTGCGTTCGAAAAAGACCTGGCCGCCGCACGCCGCGAGATCGAACAGGCGCAGGCCAAGCAGCCGGCAGCCTCCCCGGTGGCTGCGTGCAACGCGGAAAGCGAAGCGCTCAAGACCGCATTGCCCGGGGTGATGTAGTCCACGGCAAGCGCACAGCCGCTGCGCCTGGGTTGCTCGGACGGTGTGCGACAGGTTGCGCACGCATCGCCGCCCACGCAGGTATTGTGCTGGGGCGAATGGGCCTCGGTGCCGACTGGTTCCGACGGTTCCCGCGCTTCATCGCACCGGGAACCACCGCATCACTTGCCGATGCAAAAACTCGAGAAGATCTTGCCGAGCAGGTCATCGGCACTGAGCTTTCCGGTGATCTCGCCAAGCGCTTCATGTGCCAGGCGCAATTCCTCGGCAGCCAGTTCCAGCTGCTCGAAACCGAGCTCCAGATCGGCAGCATCGGCATGCTGTTCGGCCCGACGCAGCGCCTCGACATGCCGCGTGCGAGCAGAGAACTCGCCGTCGACGCTATCCACGCCATCGCCGAGCGCAAGCGCGCGCAGGCGAATGTGCAATTGCTCCAGTCCTTGTCCGGTCACGGCAGAGACAGCGATCGCATTGGCATCGAGCGATGCGGCATTGCCGAGCAGATCACATTTGTTGTGGATCCACAGCTGACGCGGCACGGCATCGATGGCATCGCCGATGGCGTCGCGGGCGGCCTGCGGGTCGCGTGCATCCAGCACCACCAGCGCCAGGTCGGCGCGCTCCAGTTCGACGCGTGCGCGGCGCATGCCTTCGCGTTCGATCGCATCGCCGCCATCGCGCAGGCCGGCGGTATCGACCAGGGTCAACTCGAAACCGTCCAGCTGGATGGCTTCGTGCAAGGTGTCGCGGGTGGTGCCGGCAACATCGGTGACGATCGCGCGGTCGCTTCCGGCCAGCGCATTGAGCAGCGAACTCTTGCCGGCGTTGGGCGGACCGATCAACACCGCATGCAGGCCGTCGCGCAGCTTGCGTCCGCGTTCGGCATCGCGCAGCAGCTGTGCGAGCACGTTGCGCGCCTGGCCCAGGCCATCGCGTACTTGCTTGCCGCCCAAGGTGTCGAGCGGCTCGTCGGCAAAGTCGATGGCTGCCTCGACATGGATCCGCAGGCGGGTCAGGGTCTCGGCCAATGCATCGACCCGTTGCGAAAACACGCCGTCCAGTGCGCGTCGCGCCGCGCGTGCCGCCCGCAGGTCGCCGGCTGCGATCAAGTCGGCAATGGCTTCGGCCTGTGCAAGATCGAGTTTGCCGTTGAGAAACGCACGTTCGCTGAATTCGCCGGCGCGTGCCTGACGGGCACCCAGTGCGATGCAGCGGGCGACCAGTTGCCGCAACAGCACTGGGCTGCCATGGCCTTGCAGCTCGACGACGTCTTCGCCGGTAAAGCTGTGCGGCGCGTTGAACCACAGCGCAATGCCATCGTCGATGACGGCGCCCTGCCCGTCGCGAAAACGTGCGTAGTGCGCATGTCGCGGCCGCATCCGCGCAATTCCAAGGTGCGCTGCGATCTGCACCGACTGCGGCCCGGACAAGCGCACGATGCCCACGCCGCCGATTCCGGCAGCACTGGCGATGGCAACGATGGTCGAGGTGGAAGACGACATGGGCACTGCTCTATGGTGGATTGAAAGAGGACATGTGGATTTTAGACGGCGCAGCCACCAGCGCCGAGCCACATGTTTGCCGGCACTTTTAAGGCGCCTACCGTTGCGACAATCGCGCTGTCTGGCGTCTGCACGCCATGTCGTGTCGCTACTTCGGTCACAACGATTGCAGCTGCGTACGCGCCTGCTCCACGCCACTGCCTTGCGGCTGCAATTCCAGGTACGTGGAATAGGCCTTGCGCGCCTTGTCGCGATCGCCTGCCTTTGCATATGCATCGCCGAGATTGAGAGAGGCCACCGCGCGCGAGGGATCGATCTTCAAGGTATTTTCCAGCCAACGCGCCGATTCGGCAAAGCGCACCTGACGGTAATACACAACGCCCAGGTTGTTGGCCGCCAGCGCGAAATCCGGGCGCAGCTTCAGTGCTTCGGCAAATTGCTCGGCCGCATCGGCATAGCGCTTTTCCTTGTACAACTGCAGGCCGCGTTCGTTGGCCAGTTGTACGCGTTGGCGATCGCTGCTCTTCACTGCGGTGGGCACACCAGCCTGGCTTGCCCGCCTTGCAGCGTCTTCACCGTCACCGGCGCCGCAGCCACCGTCGCACCGGCTGCGGCCGGCGCAGGGGGCACTGCATCCACGCGTCCGTTGAGCGCAATCGCATCGGCCGACAGCTGCGCGGTCTCTGCAGTGAGAAATTCTTCGCCGCTGGGCACCTGGAACACGAATTCGCCACCTTGCGAACCGGGCAGGCTGCCCAATGCCGGCGTCTGCGCCGAGACTGCCGACACCGCAGGCGCCACGTACGCGGCCAGTTCGGTCCCGGTAATCAAGCCGTCGCTATTGAGGTCGCCCTTGCCGGTCAGTGCCTGCAACAGCACCCAGGTGAACACCGAATGCCCATTGGGCCCGCTATCGGCCACCTGTTGATCGGCGCCGCCGTCGGTGAGCATCTGGCGCGCGACACGCCGCGCGTTCTCGCGCAGATACGCGCCGGACGTCGGCCCGCCACGCGTCAATCCCAGCCCGCTGTAACACGCATCCATCACGAACAAGACGTGCTTGGCCTGCAGGCTTTCGGCGCAGATTCCACCTCGTCCGGCACCGCGGCAATCGTCGCGAACCGGCGCGCCTCCTCGAAGATCAGCACGGTGTCGAACGATGCGGCGATGCGTTCGCGTTGCTCCAGGTTTTCATGAAACAACTGCTGGCCCACGTTACTGGAGGTGACGCGATCGCGTGGCCCTTGTTTGTCCTCATCGGCCAGCACGATGATGCGACGGTGCCGGTCCCGTTGTTGGCGCAGTTGCGCGATCAAGGCACGCGTGGCGTCCCCGGTCTTGTCCGCCTGCGTGCCAGCGGCGGCAGCATCGCTGACGTCATGCCTGCCGCAGCCGGCCAGCGCCAGCACGCCCATGCAACTTGCGCACAGCAACAGGCGATGCAACGGCGATGTGGTCACGACGGCGTCCTTGGCGAGAGAGAAACAGGCAATAAATGCGGGCTGACATGCAGAAAGCCCGCCTTGCGGCGGGCCTTCTTGAACTTACTTGGCGTTGGCCTGGATGATCTTGCTCGGCTTCTCGCCGTGCTGGCGGATCATCCACCATTGGATCAACAGACCCAGGCCGCCGTTGACCACCCAGTACAGCACCAGACCGGCCGGCATGAAGGCCATCATGACGCCGAACACCAGCGGCATGAACTGCATCATCTTGGCCTGCATCGGGTCCATGCCCGGGGTCGGGGTCAGCTTCTGCGTCGCCCACATGATCGAGATGTTGAGCAGCGGCAGGATGAAGTACGGGTCGCGCGCAGTCAGATCCTGGATCCAGCCCAACCACGGCGCCTGGCGCAGTTCCACCGACTCCACCAGCACCCAGTACAGCGCGAAGAAGATCGGCATCTGGATCAGCAGCGGCAGGCAGCCGCCCATCGGGTTGATCTTTTCCTTCTTGAACAGCTCCATCGTCGCCTGCTGGTACTTGACGCGATCGTCGCCGTAGCGCTCCTTGAGTTGCGCCAGGCGCGGCTGGAAGCGGCGCATCTTGGCGCCGGACTTGTACTGCGCGGCCGACAGCGGATACAGCGCCAGACGCAGCAGCACCACCAGGCCGATGATGGCCCAGCCCCAGTTGTGCAGGAAGCTGTGCAGATGGCTCAACACCCAGAACAGGCCCTGGCCGATGATGGCCATGATCGAGAAGCGGCTGTAATCGACCACGCGGTCCAGGCCCTTGACGTCTTCCTTGGCGATCAGGCTGACCAGCTTCGGGCCCACCCACAGGCGCGCTTCGGTGCTGGCGGTCTGGCCAGGCGCCACGGTAAAGGCCGGGCCGCGCAGTTCGGCCACGTCGCGCGGGCCGTCCTGGGCCAGCACGTACAGCGAGGCCTGGTCCTTCTGCGGAATCCAAGCGGTGAAGAAGTGGTGCTGTAGCAGCGCCACCCAGCCGCCGGTGATCTGGCGATTCAGGCCACCGTCGTCCATGTAGTCCTTGAACGCACGACGCTCATAGCCTTCCTGCGGGCTGTACCAGGTCGCACCATTGAAGCTGAAGGAGTCCGGATTGGTCATGCCGCGGCTGAGAATGGTCGGCACCCGGCTCAGCTTGCGGAACACGTAGCCGTTCCAGGGCGCGCCACTCTTGTTGATCACCTCGTCCTTGATCGAGATCGCATAGCGGCCGCGCTCCAGGGTAAAGGTGCGACGGATCGAGACGCCGTCAGGGCCATTCCAGACGAACGGCACCACCAGCGTGTTCTGGCCCTTGGCCATTTCGAACGTCGTGCCCGGCTGCTCGGCGCGGAAGCCTGCCACGCCCGGCACCGGCGAACGCTCGCTGGCCCAGCCGCTGGTGGCGTTATACGGGTGCGCCGGATCCTCGGTCAGCAGGCTGACCGGCGCGGTGCCGTCCTTGGTCTGCGGGAATTGCAGCAGCTCGGCATCGAGCACGCTGCGGCCATCCAGCTTCAGGCGCAGCACATCCGAGGTCACGGTTACCACCGGTGCAGCGCCGGCAGCAGCCGGTGTCGCCGCAGTGCTACTGGTCGCCGGCACAGTGCCCGGCGCGCCGGCCTGCGGAATGGACTGGGCCGCGGGCACATTGGCCGCGCTCGGCGCCGCCGCATCGAGATCGCGCGCCGCCGGCACCGACTGCGTCGCCGCGGCCACCGGCGCATTGGCAGCCGCCTTGTCCTTGCCCCACTCCATCCACAGCAACGCCGCGACCATCAGCCAGGCAAAAATCAGGAAAACACGGGTCTGGTTCATCGGGCAGCAACTCGCTCAGTCGGAACTACAGTTCCGGCTCTGTCGGGGAAGGGGAGGATGGGCGCACCGTCCTGGCGGGCGGCATTGTGCCGGGCGCAGCAGGCAGGGGCAATGCGCCGGCACGGCGCAGCAGACGCACGAAGGCATCGCGAATCTGTGGATTGGTCGCTTTTGCCGCCGCCGAGCGCGCTACGATGACGTAGTCGCCACCGGCCAGTTCGGGCAAGAGATGCCGCATGGCGTCGCGCAGCACGCGCTTGATGCGGTTGCGTCCGACCGCGCGCGTATCGACCTTGCGCGACACTGCCATGCCCAGACGCGGCGGCGTATCGCCGGTGCGCCAGTGCAGGCTCAAAAGTGGGTCCGAGGTGCGACGTGCAGTATCGAAGACGATCGTATATTGCGCACGCGTACGAACCCGCGCAGAGCGAGGAAATCGCCTGCACGGGTTCGATGCGTTCACGGTAGGGACTGCCTCGGCCGCAGGGAGCGGCGCGGCAATCAAGCGCTCAGGCGCTTGCGGCCCTTGGCGCGGCGGCGAGCCAGGATCTTGCGGCCGTCGGCGGTTGCCATACGTGCGCGGAAACCATGGTCGCGTGCTCGCTTGAGATTGCTGGGTTGGAAAGTACGCTTGGTGGCCATGGGGCCCTCTGCATGAATGGAGACGAATAGAACCGGCAATTCTATAGGCCTTGCGCGCCGCCGGTCAACACCCTGCTCGCTTTACTGCGGATGAGGACACCACCGGCCTGTGGATCGCCCTGTGAATAACTCTGGGAAAACCCTGCCCTCGGTGCTAGGCTGGTCCATCCTCTTTTCACTACCGGGCTGCGAGCACGGCGCTTTTCTGCGCGCCGCAGCCAGCAACAGATGATCACACGTTGATGGATGCTTGGCCCCGCTGTCTGGAACGTCTCGAAGCCGAATTCCCGCCCGAAGATGTCCACACCTGGTTGAAACCCCTGCAAGCCGAAGATCGCGGCGACAGCATCGTGCTGTACGCCCCGAACGCCTTCATCGTTGACCAGGTGCGCGAACGTTACCTGCCGCGCATTCGCGAACTGCTGGCGTATTTCGCCGGCAATGGCGAAGTCGCGCTGGCGGTCGGTTCGCGTCCACGTGCGCCCGAGCCGGCCCCTGCACCCGTGGCCGTGCCGAGCGCGCCGCAGGCTGCACCGATCGTGCCGTTCGCCGGCAACCTGGATTCGCATTACACCTTCGCCAACTTCGTGGAAGGCCGTAGCAACCAGTTGGGCCTGGCGGCCGCGATCCAGGCTGCACAGAAGCCCGGCGACCGTGCGCACAACCCGTTGCTGCTGTACGGCAGCACCGGTCTGGGCAAGACCCACCTGATGTTCGCGGCCGGCAATGCGCTGCGTCAGGCCAATCCGGCCGCCAAAGTGATGTATCTGCGTTCGGAGCAGTTCTTCAGCGCGATGATCCGGGCGCTGCAGGACAAGGCGATGGACCAGTTCAAGCGCCAGTTCCAGCAGATCGATGCGCTGCTGATCGACGACATCCAGTTCTTCGCCGGCAAGGACCGCACGCAGGAAGAGTTCTTCCACACCTTCAACGCGCTGTTCGATGGCCGCCAGCAGATCATCCTGACCTGCGACCGCTACCCGCGCGAGGTCGAAGGCCTGGAGCCGCGGCTGAAGTCGCGCCTGGCCTGGGGCCTGTCGGTGGCGATCGACCCGCCGGACTTCGAGACCCGCGCGGCCATCGTGCTGGCCAAGGCGCGCGAGCGCGGCGCCGAGATTCCCGACGACGTGGCATTCCTGATCGCCAAGAAGATGCGCTCCAACGTGCGCGACCTCGAAGGCGCGCTCAACACCCTGGTGGCGCGTGCCAACTTCACCGGGCGCTCGATCACGGTGGAATTCGCCCAGGAGACGCTGCGCGACCTGCTTCGCGCCCAGCAACAGGCGATCGGCATTCCCAATATCCAGAAGACCGTGGCCGATTACTACGGCCTGCAGATGAAGGATCTGCTGTCCAAGCGGCGCACCCGCTCGCTGGCGCGCCCGCGGCAGGTGGCGATGGCGCTGGCCAAGGAACTCACCGAGCACAGCCTGCCGGAGATCGGCGACGCCTTTGCCGGCCGCGACCACACCACCGTGCTGCATGCGTGCCGCCAGATCCGCACGTTGATGGAGGCCGACGGCAAGCTCCGTGAGGACTGGGAAAAGCTGATTCGCAAGCTCAGCGAGTAAGCCCTCGGCTGCCATCGGCGCCGGGCTGGAAAAAAGCGTGGAAACGTTGGGGTCAAATGCGGGAGAATCTGTGGATAACGTTGCACCGCAGTCCGGTTGTAAAACTATCCACAGGTTGTCCGACCAGCTCAGGCGCACTAGTCCAACGCGTTTCAGATGCTGAAATGTCTTTGGAAACAAACAGTTATGGTGGTTATCCGCTGAAAACGGCCCTACCATCACCACCAAGCTTTTGATTTATTCCATATCTTTTAAAGCATAGGGGCACGGAACCACATGCGTTTTACACTGCAGCGCGAAGCCTTCCTCAAACCATTGGCACAAGTGGTCAATGTGGTCGAACGCCGTCAAACCCTGCCCGTCCTGGCCAATTTGCTGGTGCAGGTCAAGGATGGACAGGTGTCGTTGACCGGCACCGACCTGGAAGTGGAAATGATCTCGCGCACGCTGGTGGAGGACGCGCAGGACGGCGAAACCACAATTCCGGCGCGCAAGCTGTTCGACATCCTGCGCGCCCTGCCCGACGGCAGCCGCGTCACCATTTCGCAGACCGGCGACAAGGTCACCGTGCAGGCCGGGCGGAGCCGCTTCACTCTGGCGACGTTGCCGTCCAACGACTTTCCGTCCGTGGACGAAGTCGAAGCGACCGAGCGCGTCGTGGTGCCCGAAGCCGGTCTCAAGGAGCTGATCGAGCGCACCGCGTTCGCCATGGCCCAGCAGGACGTGCGCTACTACCTCAATGGCCTGTTGTTCGACCTGCGCGACGGCTTGCTGCGCTGCGTGGCCACCGACGGCCATCGTCTGGCGCTGTGCGAGATGGAGTTGGAAAAAGCCGGTGGCGCCAAGCGTCAGATCATCGTGCCGCGCAAGGGCGTGACCGAGTTGCAGCGTCTGCTGGAAGGTGCCGATCGCGAGGTCGAGCTGGAAGTGGGCCGCAGCCACATCCGCGTCAAGCGTGGTGATGTGACGTTTACCTCGAAGCTGATCGACGGGCGGTTCCCGGACTACGAGGCGGTGATTCCGATCGGCGCCGATCGCGAGGTCAAGGTGGATCGTGAAGCGTTGCGCGCGTCGCTACAGCGTGCGGCCATCCTGTCCAACGAGAAGTACCGCGGTGTCCGTGTGGAAGTGTCTCCGGGTCAGCTGAAGATCAGCGCGCATAACCCCGAGCAGGAAGAGGCGCAGGAAGAGATCGAGGCCGATACCAAGGTCGACGACCTGGCCATTGGCTTCAACGTCAACTATTTGCTCGACGCGCTCTCGGCATTGCGCGATGAACACGTGGTGATCCAGCTGCGTGATGCCAATTCGTCTGCATTGGTACGTGAAGCCAGCAGCGAGAAGTCGCGTCATGTGGTGATGCCGTTGCGGCTCTGATATCTCGTTCCACGTGGAACACGGGAAGCCCGGCGAGTGCCGGGCTTTTTGTGGCTATTCGTAAAAGCGTGTTGGAACGGAATCAAAGCTCGCCCGCCTCGATCAGGCGGATGAGTGTTGAAATGTCCGCTCCGTAATTCTTGGGCGGCGGTGGTGCTTTGTGTTGGTCGGCCCCTTTCGGAGGCTTCATTGCCCGCACCTTTTCCAGCACGGGCAGTCCGTAGCCCATTGAGTCATCCGGCAACGCGCTCCCCATCTCGGCAGGCTCTGGCGCACGCTTTCTCTCGAACTTGGGTCTTGCCTGCTTTCGGCTGTGAATGCCCTCAGTGAACAGAATCTTGGCGCGCAGCGCCTCGAACGAGTAGCCACGCCCCAGCCGGTTCATCACCCGGATCAGCGAGTTCAACGACTCGGTGTAGGCGTTGGTGACAGGGTGCTCGAAGTAGTTGAGGATGAAGGGCTGCCAGTTCGTGAAGGCCCGGATCAGGTCGTGGAAGTACGGCCTGATCTCGGGTGACACATCCTTGCTCCAAGCCTCGTAGCGCCTCAAGGCGGCCTCCGGCGAGTCCGATTCCTCGTAGATGGCGTAGAAGGCTTCCTTGAGTCTGTACGCCTCTCCCAAGGCCGGGTAGTTCTTCGTCCAGCCGTCAAGGTTCAGGCGCTCTTCGTCGTTCAGCGTGCGCTCGCGCTTCAAGAGCACAAAGCGGTCGTGCATCAGCCCGCGCTTCTGTTTCAGCGTCAGTTCGGCCCGCAGCCCTTTGCGCGCCTTCTCCATCGCGTCGTTCGCCATCCTGACGACGTGGAACTTGTCGATGACGATAGTGGCGTCCGGCAGTACAGCGCTCACCGCGTCGCGGTAGGGCGTCCACATATCCATCGCCACGTACTGCACCTTGTCCCGGTTCGGCATCTTGAACAGGTACTTCGACACCGTATCCTTGTTGCGGTTGTGGAGCATGTCCACGATGGTGTTGTTCTGGATGTTCGAGACGACACAGCGCGGCTTGTTGATGATGTGAATTTCGTCGATGCCCATCCACCTCGGCGTCTCGAAGCGAACGGTCTGCTCAAGCTCGTTGATGTAGTCGCGGAAGATGTTGCGGATCGTTCCTTCGACCACGCCGGTTTCGTCAGCCAGCGAGGTGAAGGTGCGCTTCAAACTCTGTTGCCCGATCCACTTCACCAGCCGGTCGGTCATCATCCGGTTCTCTGCAAGCACCGGCAGCGCCTGCGAGAAGGTCTTGCCGCAGGCTTGGCAACGTAGCCGCTTGGTGTCGATGTAGATGCCCACGCGCTTGCCGTGCATGGGCAAGTCCTTGAACACCTGCTCGCGGGTGCCCCACGAGGTCAGGCGGTCAGACTGGCAGTGTGGGCAGGCCGAAGTTACGTCCACCGGCTCGGCGGTGACGTGGTAGTCGTGGTCAGACTCCTCCACGCGCAGTACCCGGTACTGCGGGAGGTTCAGGATGTTGGCGGGCATGGTCAGACCCGCCGCATGTATTCAAAGAGGTGATCGCCGTAAGCTGTACTGCCATTGCAGCCAAACGGCTCGGCAAACTCATGCAGGACGATCTGGGATGCAGCACGCTCATCCACTGGGAAGAACGCGCCCTGCGGCTCGCAGTACATCTCGAAGTCGCCCTGTTTCATGCCGCAGTGCTCGCAGTGGTTCATGCAGTACGAGCTTTGTGTGGTCTTGCTGAAATCGACGCGGTAATGCCGAGAGAATGCTTTGATGCGTGCCGCCACTGCGGGCAGAAGATCGGTGACGTAGTGAACGATGGTTGGTTCGTCATACCGATACCACGCATCCCGCTCATCATCCTCTTCGTCAGGCTCCAGCGTTTCGTGCCCGGCAGGCAGGATGAAGCCATAGACGCTTGTGAGTTCGTTGCACTTCCAGCACCGCTTGGCGGACTGGGCGATGAAATAGCTGCTTGAGCGAACGCCGATGTCTGGCTCGCTCGGCAACCACCGCCCGAAGGCACTCACGTCCACGCCGTCTGGCACATACCAGACCTTGCGTTCACCATCCCAGCGTGCGCCAAGTCGCTTGGCATCATCTTTCTCGGCGAAGGGTACTGTGAGGTCGATGCGTGGCATATCGCCTCCTCATTCCAGTCCTTTCGCTTCCCAGCCTTGGCTGGTCAGCTTGATGGCGTGCTTGGATTCCTTGCTGCCCGCGCCATCGAGCACGCTCTTCACGAACGGGAAAGCGGCTTGCACGTCCGGTTTCTTGGCCCAGTCAGCGAGGTTGTTGACCTTGTAGGTGTAGGTGATGCCTGCCTCTTGGTAGTCGCCGAACTTCATCGGGCCTTCCCACTTGACGATCTTGTCCAGCGCCTTCTTGCCCCAGCACAGGTCAGTCTGCTTCTCGGTGGTCTTGCCGTTGAGGCCGATGGAGGCGACTTCCTTCTCCTGCGCGAAGGGCTTGGCCGCATCGGTCAGGGTGTAGCGCTTGATCTTGGCCTTGGCACCCGTGGGCTTGCCCATGATCCCCATGATGTCCACCTCGGTGTCTTCGCCCTTGACCAAGCCACCCGCTTCGAGCGCGGCCATCTGGTTGGCGCTCCCGGCCTGCATGGTCTTTTGCAGGCGCAAGTCCATCTCGGACAGGTCAACCGGCCAGCGCTTGGTGTTCAGGCAGAGGTCGCCCTTCTTGTCGAAATACTGGGTCATGGCCGCGCCGAAGTTCTTTTCGTTGGCGTCAGTCTTGCTGCCGCAGGCAGTCAGGGTGGCGACGCTGAGGGCGGCGAGGATGGCGATGTTCTTCTTCATGAATTTCCCTTGTGGTTGTTGAATGGAGTCACGACTGATCCCATGCGTCGATGGTCAGTGCAGCATCAGTTGGGCAGTCGCGGATGCGCTCAGGCCGCAGGTTCACCTTGCCCATCCAGCCGGGAGGCTGCGCATACTCTTCGCCCTCATCCATGCCGAACACCCAGATGCCGTCGTCGGCAGGCTTGATGGCATCCCCGGTGATGAGCGGCAGTACGATGTCTGCCGTGGAGGTGTAGCGGTTCGGATACCCGTCGCCGCGCAGCTTGGTGGCCTTGCCTTCTTCGACGAGCTTTTCCAGCCAGCGAATGCCACCAACGCCCGTCTCCCACTCCGCGAGAACGGACTTCTTGCGATCAATGATGGCGTCCCGTTCTTCGGGGGTTTGTGTCGAGACGACGATCCAGTATCCGAGCATGATTGGGGTCAGGAGGTTGAAATGGATGCGGGGGTAGATGCAAGGCCGGTCAGCGCTCCATTGAGCCTGTTGGGCAGAAGTGCCAGATGGTCTATGCGGCGCAATGCGGCTAATAGACGTTCGCCCTCTATCGAGGTTGCGAATTTGTTGTAGCGCTCGATGTCGCGCAGGTTGCCCGGCGAAGGCTGGTTATCCCACCCTTTGCCGTGCTTGGCACCACGCACGGAATTCGTGCCGTACAACTTGGCGTAGCGTTGCGCGATCAGAACCTCTGCCCGTTCGTGCGCACAATCTGTACGAATCTGGTAATCGCGAAGCTCAAACACCTCTTCAATCGCGAGTGCCCGGCGTTCTTTGGTTGCCACGGCACCGCCTTTGCCGAAATGGCTGCGCATTCGGCGCTCGAAGTTTTGTGTCGAACCTACATACCAGCCATCCCCTTCCACTCGGAGGACGTAGATGTAGTAAAGCTCGTCTTTGGCGACGGACAGTCCCATTGGCACTAGCCCGGCTGACCAAGCTCATCAAACGGGAGGATGGAACGCGCAGACTCAAGCCAGCTATCTTCTTCGGGATCAAGCCCGATCAACTCGTACTTGCCGTCGTTGTTTCGATACCCGACGCCCATCACGAGGGAAGTGTCCCGCGCCGCGATGTACGCAGCCGTTGCCTTGCCTTCGGTCGAGTATTCATGGCCGGTAAAAATCAGGGCAGCCAACCCAAGTGCATCGTTGTCCCGGCGCGTCTCGTCACGGAGAAACTGAATGAACGATTGCTGTTTGAGTGCCAAGTCCTGCTTCAATCCCTTCGGGTATCCGTCCTCGAATTCGATGCCATAGATGAAAGCTGTGCCATTGGACTCGACAAACAGTATGTCCTCGAAAACTTCGCACTGGACATCGTGGCGACACGCTTTCAAGTCTGCCATCCACAGTCCATCCGGCCCTTGCGGGAAGTTAGAGACAAATCGTGCGTTCTTCGCTGCAAACGCGATTGGGGGCCTCACCGCGCTTAGATTCATATTCAAATTGTTCATCTCAGACATTGAAATCTACTCCGCTGGAAATTTGACGGTCGCCAGTGCCTCATGCTCACTCACGACTGGCAAGCGATCACGGGGCACAGGTTCAGGAGAAGTCCAATCGGTTTCGCCGATGGCGATGAAGCGATCAATTGCGGCCTCGATGGATGCCTGATTGATGACATCCACATCGAGCACGATCTTCAAACCGATGCCGTAAACGTAGCTGCGGTCGAGTTTGAAGGATTCGTGAATCGTGGGAGGCTCGTTGCGAGCGATCTCCGATTCCAGTTTTCGCCACTGCTCATGAAAGGTCAGGCCACCAAACTGCTCGAAACGCATTTCCTCGCGCTCGGCTAGTTTGTAGGAAAGGATTTTCCCGGTGCTTGAGCGCTGTGCAGGCACGAACTCCCAATTGGAGTTCTCTTCTCGCTCTTCCGGTGTCAGCATCGCAGCCACACGGGTGTGTGCAATGTCATGTGCCTTGTCCCAGAACGCCTTGCGGGCGGTCACGAAGCTGGCGTTCCAGATCGTGAAGCGATCCGTGCCCGGAAAGTAGAAGTCAAACCACTGGTTATACAGATCGGGACGGCCCGGCTCATTCAGTACGAGACGGCTGGTGAACCGGCCACCGTACTCGGCCGCGTCACGGTGCATCTTGCCCTTGAGGCGAATGACCTCATGGCTGCGCTTGTGCCGTGGCAGGGTCACGAAAGGAGGGCGGCGCTTGGCTCCGGGAAACTTCATGGCTCACACCCTTTCTCGCCTCGCGCCTTGGCATATTGCGCTTGGAGTTCAGGAGCAAGCCTTTCTACCAAGGCCCGCACGTCGTCTTGCCTTGCCTTCGTCACGGCCCCCGGACTGTGCTGGCAGATCACATCCGCAACATCAGAGGCTGGTTGCCCATGCTCAGAAATACTTTCGAGGATGGTTTTTTGCTCG